>CAYMYS010000011.1:0-42904 GCA_964394725.1 uncultured Syntrophaceae bacterium | reverse complement strand
CAAACCATGGTGAATGCAATCACCTTGAAGTTCACTATCCGCAGTGGAAATATTTTCCGACATACTCTTCCACTTTTTCGGGGTCTATAACGATCTCTTCCCTCATGTTCTCATCATTGAAGCCTTGAAGTTGATCTATCATACTATCGATAAGTTGAGCGGGAAACCCTGCACTTTCATAGACGTCCCGTTCGGCCCCAAGACACTTGGCCGATTCGACGCAGGAGCCGGGAAGGTCGTCAAACTTATCGGCCAGTTTCTTGTCCTTGAATATATTTTTAGTTACATAGAGATCATCTGCAACCTTCAGCGATTCCTTGGAATTGGTCAGTCCCCAGTATATAGCCGCTCCGAGGGCGGAAAGGAGATGGTAGGGATTGGATGACAGATCGGGAGACCGTATCTCGAATGTCTGCTTTTCGGGCAGTTCGAATGGTTCCTTTATTTCGCCGTAGTTAACAACCTGTCCTATATTGGCCATATTCTCTCCCCATCCGAGGGGAACTCTCACCAGGACGGACCTGTTTCTCGCCCCCCAGCATATCTTCGTCGGTGCTTCCTGATTGGGAACCAGCCGCAGAAAGGATGTGGGGATAACATTCCCGAAGGCAGTGATACTCTTTGCATACTTCAGCGTTCCACCGATCATCTGCCGCGCAGTAAGACTCAATTCTCCGTCTTCCCCTATCATGATGCCCTTGCCGTCTTTTTCGCCGCAGAGATGTATATGCAACCCCGAACCGGCGTGTCCCACTTCTATCTTGGGGGCAAAGGTAACAGTAACGCCCCTTTTTGCGGCGATATTCCTGATTACCCACTTGGCAATGGTAATATGGTCGGCCATCTCTTCTATGGGTTCGGGAAGCAATTCTATCTCGTGCTGTTCCGCAATCTTTGTTCCCTTGGCGGGGAGATCACCCACTTCTGAATGGGCATACTTCACATTGATGCCGCATCGGCTCAATGTCGTCAGTATCTCTTCCCGCATGGCTTCACCCTTTACGAAGGGTGACGACTCGTGATAGTTTCTCTGCGGAATGGAGGGAAATCCATCGTCTTCAACATCCATGATAACATAGTATTCCAGCTCACCAAGGGCCTTCAGCGTAATCCCGGTGTCTTCAGTAATCTTGTTGCTCACACTTTTCACAATATTGTGGGGTCCGATCGCAAGCGGATTTCCGCTGTTGTCGATATAGGAACACATCAGATTCAGTGATGGAACGTCACTGAAGGGGTCCAGAAAAGCACTGTTGTATCTGGGTACAACGTAAACATCGGAGTTTGCCGTATCTATATAGGTAAAGAGGCTCGACCCATCGGCCCGTTCTCCCGCCTCGAGTATGAGATTGAGGTATCGGAAATTCTTTACGGGAAAATTGAGTTTCTTGATCCTTCCATCGGAGCCGCAATAACAGAAATTCACAAGCTCTATTCCCTTTTCTCTTATAAAATGAATTATATCTTCTTTTGTAAAATCTTGAGGCTCCTTTTTCAGAAACTTCACCAGAATATTCATTTCCATATCGTATTCACTGTTTTCATTCATACTATTCTTGTTCATTCTTAAGATCTCCTTCAAATAGAATCATATTTCATTTCAATATCATACGAGGTTTTATACAATCTTTCTTCTCAAATTTAGCAGTCATTGAGGCCACAGTAACAAATCTTCGAGGAGGGATGATAACCGACACATCTAGGCATCTATGCCCAATATACGAGCTGCATTTTCTCCAAGGATCTTTCGCTTCGTTTCTTCCTTTAAGGCGAGGCCCTTTATAACCTGGACATTTTCCTTGATCGTCGGTACTCCAGGCCAGTCGGAACCATAAATCACCTTGTCGGCCAGACGATCCATCTCGGGAAAATAGTTCAAAAGCCGCGATGGGGGAAGACCGGATACTTCCGCGTATACATTCCTGTGGAGTCTCGCCAGCCCGAAGGCCCGATCGTACCAGAAGGGACGACCGCTGTGGCATTGAATCAGCGTCAGATCGGGAAAATCGACGGCTACATCATCCACATAGATGGGGTCGCCATACTTGATCCTGGAACCGGTAAATATCGATGATCCCAAATGCATGGACACCGGTATCCCCAGTTCCTGTGCCTTTGCGTAGAGTGGGTAAATCATGGAATCATTGGGGTAATAATACTGGTATGTGGGGTAGAGCTTTAACCCCCGGAAACCATATTCCTCTACCAGCCGTTCCAATTCCTGGGCGGGCCGAGAAGTAGTAAGGGGATTGACACTGGCAAAGGGTATGAGCCGAGGGCTTTTGGAACAAAACTCCGCCACATACTCATTATTCGCTATCCCCGTGGTAATGGGGGCCAATTCCGCCAGTATTACAGCGTAATCAATACCCCCCTCATCCATGAGCCCGAGGAAACCCTCGGGCGATGAATATGTCTCTATCATCCAATCCATACGATCCCCCCATTTGCTTCGAATATAACCATCGTAGCTCCGGGTCATAGTCTGATAATAGGCGGGATGGACGTGACAATCTATAATCATATCTAACTCCTCGTTATCGAATCGATGCGCACACACTGTTTCCTACACTTCTGGCAGACACCGCTATGGTACTGGTGAAGCTGAACATGCTCCGTATCGATGCCGTGTCTGTAGAAGTAGTGTCGATTGCATACGCGGCAGTAACCACGAAGATAAGAAGGGTCTGATTTTTTTTGTTCTCTTCCAGCACTTCCGACTTTTTCAGAATCGCTCATTTATTTAATCCTGCAGTAAGATGAGGGCATCGACGGCCTTTACACCCTTCCCCTCTTCGAGAGCGATGAGTGGATTGATGTCAAGTTCAGCAATGGTATCCTTCAACTCATCGGCCAGGCAGGCTACCTTCAGCAGTGTATTTGTAATTGCGCCGATATCGGAGGGATTACTCCCCCTTACACCCTGAAGGATCTTGGCTCCGCGGATCTCTGAAACCATACCTTCGACGTCTACAGTGCTTACCGGCAGGACCTTGACGGAGACGTCCTTCATCACCTCTACCAGAACTCCTCCCAGACCGAACATCATGGCCGGTCCGAATGGTTCTTTCCGGGATACACCGATAATTGTTTCAACTCCCTTTTCACAGACCATCTCCTGAATCAGGACTCCCTGCACCTGTGCATCGGCCTTGTACGTCTTCCCATTGGCGACAATTTCTCCATAGGCGGACCGCAACTGATCTTCAGATTCAATATGCAGTCTGATGACGTCGGCCTCTGTTTTGTGGAGTATATCGGAAGAAACAAGCTTAGCCACGACGGGATAGCCTATCTTTCCGGCAATCTGGGCCGCCTCATCGGGCGAATTGGCCAGGGCTTCATTCACTGTGGAAATACCGTAGGCCCGAAGGACTCCCTTGGCCTCATATTCATTCAGTGACGTTGCACCCCTCTTCTGTGCAGTCTGAATAATCTCCATCGCCCCTTCCCTGCGATCGGCAGGCAGGTCCACTACTGATTCACCTATAGGTCGGGGGGTCTTATATGTATCCTTGAATTCTTTATAATTGATAATCGCATTCATGAGTTCAGCGCATCCCGTTGCCGTATCAGATACGGGGATACCGTTATCGGTCAGGTGTTTGACCCACTCCCGCGGTCCTTCGGGCCAGCATACCACCATGGTTTTGTCACCCTTATAGTCACGCATGATGTCGGTAAGACCCGTGGCCCTTACCTCGGCAGTGGCCTTCGACATCAGAAGAAAGGGCACCACGATATCAAAATCATCGACATCCATCATCACTTGGGTGGCATCCTTGATCAATCCCGGCATACTGAGGGTCTGACCCGTCAGGTCGACGGGGTTTTGGGTAGAACCGAATACAGGCACGACCTCTTTCAGTTTCTCCTCCGTTGCTCCCCTCACTTCCGGAACGGTCATGCCAAATTCGGCGCAGCGTTCCGTCAGGAGTATCCCGCCACCACCGGACTCAGTCATGATTCCGATGCGTTTCCCCTTGGGAAAGGAAGTCCGTGATGACAAAGCCATCGAATAATCAATCAAATCGGGGACATCGCGGGCAATGATGACTCCTTTTTGTTTAAAGATCGCATCATAGGATTCCGCCGAACCAACCATGGCCCCCGTATGGGACTGGGCGGCCCTCTTGGAAGCTTCCGTGCCGCCAACCTTCAGAATGATGACGGGCTTCCCCTTTTCGGCGGCCCGGTCCAATGCGCCTGCCAGTTTCTGACCATCCTCCACACCTGCAAGAAATCCTGCAATCACCTTCGTCTGCGGATCATCGACCATGTATTCAACAAAATCACAGAACTCAAGATCAGCCTCATTTCCCGTGGCTGCCCAATGACTCATGCCAAGACCCGCCTTCATTGCACGATCAAATATGGTCGCTCCGAAGGCACCACTCTGTGTGATAAGCCCTGTGTTCCCCGGCACCATCTCCTTGATGACCTCGACAGACTGCGAGAATGTCGCTACCGTTCTGTTACCGATGCTGATAAATCCATTTGTATTGGGACCGTAGATAAGCATTCCCGTTTTCTTTGCAAAATCCGTCAGTTGCTGCTGGAGCTTCCCCCCCTCGCCACCGACCTCTGAAAATCCTCCAGTGATGATAACTGCAACCTTCACGCCTTTGGCGTGTCCCATTTCCAGATTCGGCAGTACGTACTTGGCAGGGACTATGACCATGAGCATATCGATATCGCCGGGCACATCGTTGAGACTGTGATAACACTTGATGCCGGCAATCTCATCATATTTCGGATTGATGGGATAGATCTTCCCCGGGTAACCGAATCGTTTCATATAGGCCAGCGGTCTGCCGCTCACCTTATTCAGGTCTGATGACGCGCCCAGAATCGCGATCGACCGTGGTTTAAAAAGATATTCAAGATTTTTTCTTCTATTAGTTTCCATATTATATCTTCCTTCTATCTAAATGTCTTTTTCGAGCCCTCCCGGCCTCCAGTCGAATGAGACCTTTGAAAGAAATTTTCCAAAGGTCTCATTTTGTATTACCTCAGAGAGCTTTTTGTCACCTACTCCGCTTTGGGTGTAGTATATCGCTTGTCGGGATCCAATTCCCTCAGTATTCTCAATTCCTTCTCCGTGGGTGCCTTGGTATATTTGATCTTCTCGGGTATGACCATTTCAAATCCCGTCCGTTCCCTGATCTCTTCCACTGTGGCCCCCGGGTGAAGGGTCTCCAGGCACATCCTCTTCGACTCTTTTTCAAATCCGAAGATTCCCAGATGAGTTATAACCTTGTAAGGACCTCCGGCAAGCAGACCGGCATCCTTGCGACTCGTTCCGCCCTGAAGATAACCGGGGGTGGTAATGAAGTCCACCTTCTTGACGAAGCGCTTCTTCTCGTGATGCATTGCCACCAGTATCTTTGAAGCGAGACTGGCAATATCATTGGCGCCACCCGTCCCCGGCAGTCGTACCTTGGGATTATCGGGATCACCGATAAAGGAACTGTTCAGGTTTCCGTACTGGTCTATCTGAGCACCACCAAGAAATCCATAGTCAACATATCCCCTCTGCTGAAGCAGCAGAATGTCGGTAATGGAAAGGAGCATATTGGCCCGTCTGGCACATCTCTGCTCGTTGGTACTGGGAGGCAGTTTTCCTATCTGTACATGCGGCCCTATGACACCTCCTTCGAAAAGTATGGTCAATGTGGGCGCATGCAATTTCTGCGCAAGTATACAGGATATCAGAGGCATCCCGGCTCCGCCAAAGACGATCTTGCCATCCTCGAGGAACCTGGCGCTCATAATGGCAACCAATTCGGCTGTATTGTAATCTAATTTAGTCATTGTAAATCCCCCTTCCCTCGATAGTGGCATCCAGGATATTCTTGAATCCAATCATTTCTATATACTCTTGCCAGTTGGCCGGAGCATAGACATACTCATCCAAGTATTCCTTTACTCCTTCGGGACCCTTGCCCATCATCAGCTTTACATAGTAATCCATGTGTTTGAATGCAGGCTCATATTGCCCGTAACATTCGTGAGGAAGACATCCGTAGGGAACCTCCACTACCGCATCGACACAGAAGAAACCTATTTCGGTACGGTCCGGCGACCGGCGAATCTGATCATTGCTAACGATCTGCTCGGTAGTAACGATAACCTTATTGGCCGCTAGGGCTATGTCTTTATCCATAAAGGGAAGCCCCTGACCCTGAACATTTCCGTAGACGTCGCACTTTTGGGTATGTATTATGGCAACATCTGGGTTGAGGGCCGGTATAAGGGCCAGTTTTTCACCCGTATAGGGACAGTCCATTTCCTTTATGTCCTCTAACCGGGGGAACAAGTCCGATCCCATCATGGACCTGGCCGGAATGAAGGGAACACCCATGGCCCCCGCACGATATCTGAGACCGAGGGTCATGTGACTCCATTCCTCAAATTCCGCCTTTTTTTTCTCCATGTAATGGCGCATTACCCTGGACACACCCCAGGTAACACCGGGACTGAACCAGCTGGTGACAATACGCTTCGCAACTCCACCTACCAGAAGGAGGTCCCCTTCCGTGGACGTAATACTTCGTGAGTAGGTTATATCTTTCTTTTTCTGTCGTATCATCTCCCACACAGAAGCCATGGGAGTTCTGGAATAGTGGCACCCGCCTGCTGCAACATGATCGCCATCCTTAATCAATCCGATTGCATCTTCCAGTGACATAACCTTGTCACGCAAACCCCTGTTCTTCTTGTCGATGACGTCTCTCAATTCCACATAAGATTTCATCATATATTTATCCTCCGTTTATTAATGCGCCCGCAAAAGAAATATAATATCGCATCGCGAATGTATGACCACAATCCCGCAAATCAGAAAGCTGCATCCGATATGAGGGCATTGCCTCCCTCCCGACGGTTACGAACCACACATCAGTGATTCTTATCATCACAATGATCTTCTATTCACACTTTACGATCACACTTTTTGATTGTAATATCTACAAATCCCGTATGCCAGAAAATTCATCATAAGAATATACAGAGATACTCTTCTGGAATATGGGATTCATAGCTAGTGCTAATCCTCTGCGCCGGTTAGCTCCCCACCCGAAAGAGGGTGGAGAGTCTAACCTTGCTGTCCTATCTATTCGTTTATCAGCGACAGGCTCCCCTATTACTCTACAAGGAACTGTCCACCTTTTACTACGAGGGTTTTTACGCCTCCCTGGCCGTCTCCCTCTTCGTTCATTGTTGTAACACCCGAAATTCCCGGATAATCCTTCAGTTTCGCCCAGCCCTGACGAATCTTTTCACGATCCTTTGCCAGATCTCCCGGTTTGTTCGTCACGCCTTCTTCTTCTATGACCTTCTTGATGATGTACATATTGTCATAGGAACGAAGTCCACCGTATGTCGGGTCTTTACCGGCAGGCGAACGCTTTTTAAATTCCGCGACAAATTTGATGACGCGGGGATCAGGGTTTCCCTGAATCCAGGCCGCAGTGGAACCGTAATATCCCTCGACTGCCTCGCCGCCGACCTCGATCAATCCGGGCGTACTGTTGCAGGCGCCACCGACGAAGGGGGCCTTGATTCCCTGACGTCTCGCCTCAATGGCAATCTTCGCCCCTGCCTCATAACAACTGCCTATGCCTATACCGTCGGGATTGAGCGCCTTTACCTCTGTTATAAAGGGCGCAAAATCCACTGTCTGGGTCTGGAAAGAAAACATCTTCAACAGTTTGATCCCATATTTTTCAAAGAGAACAGGCATAATCACCTTCCCCTCGACGGTAGAGACGGCATCCTCTGAATTATAGAGAACAACGGCTGTTTTGATGTTATATCGTTCCTTCCACTTCTTCACTGCCGGATCGAGCTGTTTGTCGCTTGTCAGTGTATTTCTGAAACCCCATTTGCTCAACTTTGACAGTCCCGGTTTTGAAGAACAGAAGGCGATGCTTACGATCTTCAACCTGTTCAATTTCGGAAAGGCAACTTCGCAGGTAGAACTCTGGCAGGGCCCATTAATAACGAGGACCTTGTCCTTCTTTGCAAGTTTTTCAACCAGTGGAATAACGGGCGCTCCCTTGCATTCATCATCGTACCAGATGATTTCTATGGGCAGTCCGCCAATCCCACCAGCCGCATTGATCTCCTCTACGGCTATCTCCGTACCGATTTTACCATTCATCCCCCATTCTGCGCAGACACCGGATACTCCGAAAAGTCCCCCTATCTTGACCTTGTCGCCGGCAAGTTTCGCATGAAGGGGTCCCGCAATAACCAGCCCCACTATCAGTATGAACACTATAAAGAATGATAGTACAAAACGATCTTTTTTCATAACATTACCTCCTTTTATTTAGTGATACTATGAATAGCTAAAAACCCTCACTATCACCCCCCTTCATAGCCCAACTTTAATAAACGCAGTTATTATGTGTTATTAACCATGAAACTCATACCCATCATCTTTCTATTATTTCATTATTTAAGTTCACAGGATATAGTTACGTATTAAAGGTAAAAAGAAAGCTATTTTTAGGCACTGACTATGATTCATCAGCTGAATTGATTGGAGACCCATCGGGGTCTCCACTTCCTTATTGATCACAAGTAAAAAGCATCAAAACAAAAAGCAGTAAAACAAATGCATTACCACCATTCCCGTAGACACCGGTCTTGCAAAACAGATGTGTCACTCGACAAACTTATCTATGAAATGCTGTAAAAGAACCACTTGTTGTCACTTACGGTGCACCCAAAGAAACACAAAACATTTAATCTTTCCGGGTCCTTGCAACCCGGCCCAGGTAGGCCCTTTGCAATTCTTCATTATTCAATAGGTCCTGCGCCGTCCCCTCAAGGACTATCCTTCCCGTCTCAAGCACGTATCCCCTGTCGGCGATGGCAAGCGCCTTATTCGCATTCTGTTCCACCAGAAGAATCGTATAGCCGTCGTTGTCTCGAAATTCCCGTATCGCCTCTATAATCAGTTCAACAAAATTGGGAGATAACCCGAGAGAGGGTTCATCAAGAAGCAGCAACTTCGGATTGGCCATGAGGGCCCGCCCGATTGCCAGCATCTGCTGTTCCCCTCCTGACAAAGTCCCGGCATTCTGGCTCAGTCTCTCTTTGAGCCGGGGAAACTTTTTGTACACTCGCTCAAGATCCTTCAGTATTCCCTCTTTATCGGACCGCAGATAGGCACCCATGTCCAGATTTTCCCTGACCGACATACGGGAGAGAATTCCTCGCCCCTCTTCAACCTGAATCACGCCCTCCCTGACGATCTGGTGTGGCTTCTTTCCCTCGATCCGTTGTCCCTTAAAGAGAATACTTCCGCCTTTTGGTTTTATCGCGCCTGAGATGGTCCTCAAAAGGGTCGATTTTCCCGCCCCGTTTGCTCCAAGGAGTACGACAATTTCACCTTCATCGACACGCATATCCACGCCTTTGACGGCCAGAATCTTTCCATATCCCGCTGAAATGCCCTCTATAGACAACATCCTAATTATCGTCCCCCTTGCCGAGATAGGCCTCAATGACGGCGGGGTTATCCTGAACTTCCGAGGGACTCCCCTCTGCGATCTTTTCTCCAAAGTTTAAGACTGAAATGATCTCGGATATTCCCATAACCAGTTCCATATTGTGCTCTATTAACAGTATCGTTTTACCTAGTTCGCTGATCCGTGTAATAAGCACATCAAGATCCTGCGTTTCTTTCGGGTTCATCCCCGCAGCAGGCTCATCGAGGAGCAGCAGTTCGGGTTCCATATTGAGGGCCCGGGCAATTTCGACCAACCGCTGCTCTGCATGCGGCAGATTTGAAGCCATTTGATCGGCCTTATCGGCCATACCGACAAAATCCAGCCACTTCAGTGCCCACTCTCTGGTTTCCCTTTCCTCATCCAGTTCTTTCAGTGAAAACCTGATAAATGTCCTGGCCAGACCGGCACTGGTCCTGCAGTGTCTTCCCAGCATGACATTTTCCAAAACAGTCATGGAATTGAAGAGACGAATGATCTGGAATGTCCTTCCAATACCCGATTTTACGCGGGAATAGGGCTTCAGTTTGTTTATCTTCTTCCCTTTGAAGAAGATATCTCCCGACGTTATTCCATGTGTCCCGCTTATAAGATTAAAGAGCGTTGTTTTACCTGCACCGTTGGGACCGATAATCGCGTGTATCTTCCCCTCTTCCACGGTGATCGGAATATTGTGCAAGGCACAAAAGCCATCGTAATATTTTGTCACATTACGAATTTCTAAAATCATCATTTCCCTCTTATTACTATTCGCCCGAGGGCAAGTCCTCTATGAGCGGATTTTCTGAATGACATTTTTAACCCCCTGCATGACGTCGCGCCCGATAACACCCTGGGGTCTGACAATCATCATGACAATCAGAAGCAGTCCGTAGAGCTCCATTCTCCATTCCTGTATCTCTCTGAGGAATTCCGGTATGAATGTGAGGGCAAGCGCTCCAAATATGGGACCCCAGAATATCTGAACTCCTCCGAATATGGCAAAGACGATGAACTCCACTCCGTGCATAACACCAAACATGAGCGGTTCTATGTACTCCTGGAAATGCGCTAATATTCCCCCTCCAATACCTGCTATAAATGCCCCCACTGAAAAGGCCGTAAGTTTGGCCGTTGTAATATTTACTCCGATGGCCTCCGACGCATCTTCGTCGTCTCCTATGGCCTGGAAGGCCCGCCCCATACGTGATTTGCGCAACCGAGAAAAGAATATTATTAAAATTACGACCGTGCCGTAGGCATAGAAGAGCGTATATTCCTGATAGGGGATACCCCCCATTCCGGCGGCACCACCGACATAATCAATATTGATAAAGATCACACGAACAATCTCCCCAAATCCCAGCGTCAAAAGGAGGAGATATATTCCTTTAATTCTGAGCGCCGGCATGCCCAGTAAAAACCCTGCGATTCCTGCGACCACACCTCCCATTAATACAGCGGGGACATAGGGAACGCCGAACTTGACCGTACACACAGCCGCCGTATATGCCCCAATTGCCATAAATCCTGCCTGGCCCAGTGATATCTGACCGGTAATAAAAGGCATGTAGAAGCTGAGGGCCATAATAACATTAATACCCGCAATGGCCGCCACCGAGAGTAAATAATCCAAACTTGTTACCCCTCCTATTTTTTGTTCACACGAGATCCAAAGAGACCTTCAGGTTTGAAGATAAGAATGAGAATCATGATCCCGAAAGAAAAAACATCCTGCAAGTTGATCTCCGACGGCATAAACACGACACTGCTCACTTCGGCCAGTCCGAGAATCAGCCCCCCAATCATGGCGCCCACGACATTCCCCAGGCCACCAAGCAACATCACCACCATCCCCTTCAGGGCAAAGGTAAGCCCCATAAAGGGCGTAACGGCATGAAAGGCAGTACCTACCATCACCCCGGCCGCCCCTGCCAGGGCAGAGGCAACACCAAAGGTTATAAGAACAATCCGGTCTACATTCACACCGAGAAAACCGGCCGTCATGTGACTTTCTGCAACGGCCCTCATGGCCCTTCCGACCTTGGTCTTGGAAATAAAGAAATAAAGAACAATCATCAAAAAGAGGGCGGTGCCGAATATCATGATGTTATCGGAACTTACAGTAACCGATCCTATTTTGTACATCCTGTAGGCTATTGCATCGGGGAATTTGGTGCCGTAGCCACCGAAGATTTTGATCGCAAGGTGCTGGAGAATTATGGTGACCCCTATTGTACTCAACAGGGGGGCCAAATGGTAATCCTTTCGTATCGGCCTGATTGCAAAATACTCGATAATGAGGCCCAAAATACCCGTCGCTATCATAGTGAGCGGAAGGGTAATATAGAAAGGCCAACCAGTCCAAATGATTATATAGAGACCCATAAACGCACCGGCCATGAGCACTTCGCCATGGGCGAAGTGCAGGAGCCCCAGCACCCCGAAGATCAAGGTATAGCCGATGGCCACCAGTGAATAGGTGGCCCCCAGCATGAGCCCGTTTATAAGCTGTTGAAGGATCACGCAGCCTTCCTCATATTTTCCGCAGCCGCCATAACAGCCTCAACTATCTGCGTATATCCAGTGCAACGGCAAAGCACACCCGCTACCGCTTCCTGTGCCTCTTCCTCTGTGGGATTTGGATTTTCCTTGAGGAAGTGATAGACGGTAAGGAGCATACCCGACGTACAGAATCCACACTGCAATGCGTGATGTTCGTGAAAGGCCTCCTGAATGGGATGAAATTTACCATTCTCGGCAAGACCCTCAACGGTCATAATCTCCGCACCGTTTGCCTGAACGGCAAACATCAGACAGGAACGAATCGGTTCTCCATTAAAGAGTATCGTACAAGCACCGCATATACCATGTTCACAACCGACGTGCGTTCCCAGAAGCTGCAGTTCTTGCCTCAGAAAATCCGACAGGAGCATTCTCGGTTCCGCATATCCTTCACATTCTACGCCATTTACCTTCATCTTAACTTGACGTTTATCTGCCATCTTAGTTACTCCCTTCAAAGTTTGTCCAGGCCTCTTTGAGCCCTCTCTTGGTTAGAACCTTAGCCATGGCCCTCCGATACTCGGCGGTAGCGTGATAATCAGCATCAGGATCGACGTTATCCTCGTCGGCAGCTTTGATTGCCGCTTCTTCGATGAGGCTGTCTGTTATTTTTTGTCCTGTCAACAGGGCTTCCGCTTCCTTCGCCCTGATCGGGGTCGGCGCTACGCCGCCCAGAGCAATCCGAGCTGACCTGCATACGCCCTTTGTATTCAGTGTCAGGATAGATGCGACTGCAACGATTGCGAAATCACCGGATCTCCTGGCGATATCAACATATGACCATGCAGTTGTTTTGGGATCAAACGTGGGAATTCTTACTTCCACCAGAAGTTCGTTTTCTTCGACGGCACTGGTAAGATAGGTCAGGAAGAACTCACTGGCCTTCAGGACACGCTCTCCCGATGGGCCTGCAATCTTCATCTTTGCATCGAGAGCCATCGCCATAATCGGTATCTCGGCGGTGTTGTCTGCATGAACCAGCGTACCCCCTATGGTGCCTCGAAACCTGATGGGCAGATGGCCGATATGGGTAATCGCCTTGGCCAGAACAGGACATTTCTCCTTTACCAGAGGGGATACCTCCAGCGTCCTCTCCCTGGTCAGGGCGCCGACAACGATCTCATCCCCCTCTTCCTTGAGGTAATCAAGTTCTTTAATATTATTTATATCGATCAGCACTTCCGGACGGGCTGCTCGAAAATTCATCATCGCGACAAGGCTCTGGCCGCCGGCAAGTATCTTCGCCTCATCCCCCTGGCTCTCCAGAAGCTGGAGTGCTTCCTGGACCGTGGAAGGGGTAAAATATTCAAATGCGGTTGGTTTCATTTCCTTTCTCCTATTCTTTTTATGACAGTTCTTTATCCATGTTTTTGAAAAACTGCTCCAGCATCATCTTCGAAATCCCACCGATCATTCTCTGACCGATACCGGCAAGGAGACCGCCTACCTGTACATCCCCATCATACGTGAGAATGGTGTCTTCACCCTCCTGGGCCAATGAAATGGCCGCCTCTCCCTTGACATAGCCGGGAAGTCCCTTGCCTCCGCCCATGAGTTTATAGCTGTTAGGCGGCTGCGAATCGGCAATCTCAAATTTACCTTTATATTTTCCCTTAACGGCCGAGATTCCTATTTTCAGGAAAACATCAAATTTTCCGGGCTCAGTTTCTTCCAGTTTTTGACACCCCGGCAGTGCTGCCTGCAGGTGTTCCACCGAATTAAAGGTATCCCAGACTTTCTGCTGGGGTACTTTAAATGTATATGTTCCTTCAATCTTCATTCAAATTCTCCTTCGTATATATACTAATTAGTTTTTGCTTTGGCTTTGTCGATCAAATGCCAGATCTTGCTCGGCGTCATCGGCAGTTCATCAATCACTGCTCCCAGGGGCGCCAATGCGTCTGCAAGAGCGTTACCGATCGCCGGCGGTACGGACATGCTCGATCCTTCTCCTGCTCCCTTTGATCCGAGTGCAGTAAGTACCGAAGGCGACTCAAAGTGATCCACATCAACCTTCGGCATTTCCATGGCCGTCGGACAGAGATAATCTGCAAATGATGCAGTCAGACACTGACCATTTTCATCGTAGGCCTGTTCCTCATACATACTGCCGCCGATCGCCCCGACAATACTCCCCAGGACCTGTCCCCTGACGATCTGAGGATTGAGGATGGTGCCGGCATCGTGGACACTGGCCCATTTGAGAAATGAGACCTGACCAGTTTCCTGATCAATCTCAACAACAATCGCCTCTGCAACAAAGCCATATGTGTTCGACGAGTTGACCCTGTCTTGATCATCAGGCGGTTGGGATGTGGGAAACGTATACATACTCGTTCCAAAGAGACCGGCGTCCTCCATTCCTTCCGGCAGATTAGACTGGTTCCAGTGGGCGGCGCCGGCAATGTGCCTCAAATTGATGGCCTTTTCCGGTTTGCCCTTTGCGAAGAACTTGCCCTCTTCAAAGACGATGTCCTCCACTTCGACTTTCAGCAGGTGGGCCGCAATCTTGTTCGCTTTTTCAATACACTGCCTTGCTGCCTTTACAATGGAGGTAGTCCCCGAAGATGCGAAACGACTAGAGAAACTCCCCGTTGTAATAGAGTATAAGCGGTCTGAAGAATCGACAACGGAATCGACGACAACATCGTCGGGATGGACACCGAATTCATCGGCAATGATCTGGCTGATGACAGTTTCATGCCCCTGACCCTGCGGGTTAGTCGAACAAATGACCGTTATGCCTCCCAGAGGATCGACCTTGACAATGGCAGCCTCACCCGATCCCGATTTGTCACGTTCGTTCTTTCTCTCTTCAACCGTCTTACCAATGGCAACATAGGCAATATTTGTCACCGAGGGATCGGTTACCGAGGCCAGACCGATACCGACGAGTCGTCCTTCCGCTCTGGCCTTTTTCTGATACTCTCTCATCTTGTCGTATTCAACTAAATCCAGACACTTCTGAAAGGCCGCTGGATAGTTTCCAACATCGTAATAGCCGCCTGTGGCCGTCGTATAGGGCATCTGCTCAGGCTGAATAAAGTTCTTGAATCGAATCTCGGCGGGATCCATACCCAGCTTGGCCGCCGCCATATCGGTAATTCTTTCGGTGCTGAAATAGAGTTCCTGGCAGCCATACCCCCTGAGCGGCGCCGTCAGTCCCTTGTTTGTGGCAACGATGTATACTTCCCGGTCCACGTTCCTGATGTCATAGGCACCAGTGTGATTGCCCGTACTGCGATAGGCACACCCCGGTTCCGGCGCCCGGATGTATCCGCCGGTGGTATCCATGGCCTTGTCCTTAAATGCAAGGATTTTACCGTCTTTCCTGACCGCTGCCTCCATATAGGTGACCCTGTCGGTACAGGTGGCCGAAGCCATCAGGTGTTCCCGTCTGTCCTCTATCCACTTTACCGTTACACCCGTCTTTTTGGCAACGATGGACATTAAGGCACAGTATGGATAGATCCCCGTTTTGCATCCAAAACCGCCGCCGACATCGGTGGGGATGATCCATCGCATCTTGTTTTCGGCAATACCAAGAGCCATGGCCGTCAGGGCGTGATTGACAAAGGGACCCTGATAATTATTGTACACCACATAGGCCTTGTCGTAAGGACTGTATGTGGCGATGACACCATAGGTCTCTATGGGAGAACCGGCATATTTGGGGAAGTTGAATTTCCATTTGACCACTTCATCGGCCTCCTGACAGACGGTGTCCCAGTCCGTACCATACTTGAAGAAACGATGATTATAGATATTGCTGCCGATGTTTTCATGAAGCACGGGTGCACCGGGTTCTATGGCCTTCTCTATATTCACAACCGCTTCCAACGGCTCATAATCCACCTCGATCAGATCGAGTGCATCCTCGGCGAGGTAACGATTATCAGCCACCACAACCGCCACAGGTTCACCGACGAAGCGTACCTTATCGACGGCGCAGCTGTAATACTTTGTGGGAATCGTCACGCCGCAGGGAAAGGGCTTCGATTCCTGTTTGACATCCTCACCGGTCACCACACCGATCACTCCGGGGGCCTTCAGGGCCTCAGAAATGTCCACATCCAACAGTCTCGCATGGGCATAAGGACTTCTGAGAATCGCCGCATGTTTCATGTTCGGCAACATGATGTCATCCATAAAGGTTCCTCTCCCCGTCAGAAGCCTCATATCTTCTTTTCTCTTATAACTCGTACCTACCCATTTTTTCTTTTCACCGCTCATAACCTTCTCCTTAGCAATTTAGTCATCAACTACCTTCATTTTTTACCGAGAAACTACCTTAAGGCTAATAGTCAAACCAATCAATCGTCTTGACCGAGTAGTCAATGGTTATTTTTCTCTTCAGGATGGGATCATCCAGCTCCCCCTCGAAACGGTCCGCAAATATCATTTCCCCCGTCAGAATGGGCGGAGTACCCGATAATATTGCCATACCATCAAGAGAGCCACTGACCCGTTTACCCACCAAGTCAATCAAATCCTCGGGACGCAGCATCGTGAAAAGGGCTGACTCCTGATAGAGCGTCCTCTCACCTGCTGTCGTAACCCAGCTCCGAATCTGAATCTTATCCCAGTGATCCTTCACTTCGTCATAGTTCCACATCTCCTGAGACACAACGGCGGGACATACCTGCTTCGACTTCAATATATCGAGTCTCTCCATCTCCCGATCCGTATGATCGCTCCCAAGCCCTACATATATATCATTCTTATCAACAATCAGCACATATTCAATTTCACCCGACGTTTCACTCCCCTGAACATCAATCACAGAGGCCTTTTCAATACCCCGGGGTGGTTTGGGATAGTACATCGGAACAGACGGAGGTGGTTCAATGCCCTCTTTCTGCAATTCTTCTACGTGTTTTTTGACGGCTTCCTGATCCCGTCCCGTATAACCGCAAAGAACGACTCCCTGAATATCCACAGAAATGTCCTGCTTTGCATTCGCTTCTTCTATTGTGAACGATTCAGCCATATCCTCGTGCTTCACCTCGTAAAATAATTATTTTCCTTCAAGTTTTTCTTTTTCCCAGCGCCTCAATTCTCTGCGTAGAATCTTCCCCGCTGAATTCTTGGGAAGTTCCCCGATAAATTCGATCTCTCTGGGAAACTTATAGGGCGCAATGGTCTTTTTGACGAAGTCCTGCAGTTCCTTAGCCAATTCCGGAGATCCTTCATATCCTTCGTGGAGAACGACCCAGGCCTTAACCTTGTCACCCATTTCGGGATCTTTGACTCCTGCAACACCGGCCTCGAAGACCACTTTATGTTCCTGAAGAGCCGTCTCTACATCGGAGGGAGAAATTCGATAACCGTGACAGGTCATAATATCATCGGACCGAGATCCATACCAAAAATATCCGTCCTCGTCCATATAGGCAAGATCCTTCGTATCGTGCCATTTCCCTGCAATGGTAACCTCTTCCATCAGTTCCGGACTCTTAAAGTACTCTACAAAGAGACCGGGGTGATTTTTGTTAATCACCAGATGACCCAACTCGTCGGGCGGCATACGATTACCGTCGTCATCGACGATGGCCACGTCAATACCTGGCAGCGGCTTTCCCATGGAACCTACCTTGACCTTCAGATCAACGCGCGTCGTACAAAATTCATGGGCCTCCGTCTGTCCCATACTGTCGAGAATATCGATCCCGAAACGCCTCTTCCATTCCCTGGCAGTCTCCGCCAGAAGTGGTTCACCGGAACTGAGACACTGCTTTAACGTACTCATATCATATTTCTTTTCAGCATCCTCAATGGACATCAACATCTTGTATATGGTCGGGCTACCAACAAAGTGCGTCAATTTATATTTTTCAATAAATTCAAAGGCTCGTTCCTTGTCAAAGCGCTCGTCGTAATAGATGGCCGTAGAGATACCCCATCTCCGGGAAAAGATAAAATTGTGACCAAGGGCATACATCCAGGTCAAGGCAGTGGGACCGCTGCATATGTCGCCTCTCTGTACTCCCATGGCAAACATTCCGACCGGATCACCTGCACCGATAGTAAAGCGATGGGCATGGACAACCCCCTTGGGTGCTCCCGTCGTCCCCGAGGTGTAGAGAAAGTAGGCGGGATCATCCTTCAGTGTCTCCACATAGGGGAGGTTCGCTCCATCCTCCTTCATAAGCTCGTTATAGGAAACCTGCCCTTCTTTGGCCTCCCCTATTACGATCACATGCTTCAGTGTCGCACACTGGGGCCTGATCTTTTCAATCGCCTCTACGTATTGATCGGTGGTGATAACAGCAACAGCCTCGCTGTTATTGATGATGTGCACCAACTCGTATTCCCGGAGCATCGTACTTGTCGGGATGGGAACGGCACCCACCTTCTGGCCTCCAAAGAAAGCTACTTCGTATTCGGGCAGATTGGGGGTTCGTATTACAAAACGATCACCCTTCGATACACCCAGTTTGTAAAAAGCGGCTCCAAAGCTATTCGTCAGATCTCTCAGTTCACCATAGGTGATTTGCTCGTCCTTATAATACATGGCCACGTCGTGGGCTCTCCCATGATCCGCCCAGTAATCGACTGACAGCCTGGCCATATTCAGCCTTTCGGGGATATCCAACTTATAAAACCCATGACTATCCATCTGTAAAAAAGTATCATATTCTATATGGTTTCCCATTTCGACACTACCTCCTTCAACAATGTTCAATTAGTCATCTTAATTAATAACAGCATCTTCCCCATCTTTAATGCTTGAAATCAGTGATTTCTCTGAATTGCACAGATGGGCAATCAACGTATCATATGCCTCTGTTTCAGATCCTCTCTCCAGCGCAGAAAGAAAGGCACTATGTTCTTCTATAACGCGTCCAGGTCTCGTATCATTTTCAACGGCCTTGATTCCCATGCGCTCTATCTGATCTCTCAGGTTTAACAGAACCGAATCCATCTGCCGGTTCCCCCGTATTGAGGACAGATAAAAGTGCAATTCACGATCGGCCCGTATGAAGGCCAGCATGTCTTTTTTTTCAGCCATTTTCTTCTGTTTGTTAATAATAGTCTTCATCCTCGACAGATGTGACGGGGTCATAAGAGGGGTAATTTTCATGATGATATGCCCTTCAATCAACTTTCGGATCTCATAGACATCGTGAACCTGGGCCTCGGTAATCTCCTGTACCTTGACACCCTTGCCGGGGACAAAAAGCACCATCCCCTCCCCGCTTAATTCCAGGAGGGCTTCTCTCACAGGCGTGCGGGACACTCCCAGCTTCGCGGCCAGTCTGCTTTCATTATAAAGGATTTCCGGTTCCAGTTTTCCCGTAAAGATAAGCTCTTTCAATATCTCATAGGCCCTCTCTTTGAGAGATTTGGCCCTGAGTATATGTATATCGACATCCTTCATAATCCACCATGAACACCTGAGATGACACTATCAGAATTCTTTCGCAATGGCAGGCATTGCTCTGTAGTATATTACATACAATATGTAAGCTGGTTTTGTAACATCGTATTTTGAATCATGTCAAGTAAAAATGAATAGATATATATAAAAGAACATTCCCCCCCCCCCTAACTTTTTACGGGTGCCGTGGCATTTTTTTTCATGAACTTTTGAAATACTATAACACAAAGAATCAACAAAACACCTATCGCATCGGTCGCAAGCTGAGGAGAGACCAGGGCAATTGCTGCGGCCAGAAGGACAAGACGAGTCACAACATTTAAATTTCCAGAAAAATAGCCCACTACAACCCCAGCCAGCGCCCACACTCCGAGGGCACAACTAATTGAAACCGCCAGTATCTCTAAGGCCGATCCCTGCATGAGAAGAGCGTCGTTAAAAACAAAGACATAGGGAACCATAAAGCCCGCAAGACTGAGGGCAAAGGCCTAGACTCCCGTGCGCATTATATTGCTTTCTGCAATGCCGGCCGCCGCGTAGGCGCAGAGCGCTATGGGCGGCGTCACCATGGACAAAATGGCGAAATAAAAGATAAACATATGGGCGGCCAGGCGATTGATTCCCAGATCTTGCAAGACTGCCGCCATCATGATGGTAGATCCCATTATTATAGAACTCACCAGAACAATAAGGGGTATAATCAAATGTATCCTTTTAAAGATACTCCCGAATGTAGGGAGCTCACTCTTTTTCATCCCCACTATTCCATCTTTCTGGGCCTTAAGATCGACAATGGCAAAGATTGAAATGTAAAAGATGATGGCCGGGATTATGGCTATCTCCATGATTTTCAAATAGGGAACCCCCACTATTACGAGGCTCCAACCCAGTAAACGTTTGCATGCCTCCATGACCAGCAACATTGCTATAATCGCAAAAACATAATCCGGTTTGTAGAGATCATCTACGTACTGCATCCGTATCATGACTCGCGGTATGTTGATGATTACATAAATCGCGATTGCAAAACATAAAGCTATTAAACCGGCATCAATGGTGACTGCCAGGCCCTTTCTGGATTTGATCCAGCTGCTTTCAGAACGAGTAAGGGGAGAGAGAAGGAAGGCTAAAGCAAGCGCCAATAACAGGTGCAGAGGTCTCTACAGATATCCTGCCTGAAATCCAAAAATAACCAGGTATAGCTGGTACAGTGACCATCCAATGGCGATCACAGCGCCTACCGATACAAAATCCTTAAAACCTCTTTTTTCTCCCTTTTCTCCCTCTAAAATCATTGTTCCCCTTCCTCTTTCTTTCGGCCTGAATATCATCCGGGAACTGTACCCTGCCGAGCAGTCTTTTCATGAGAAACCACGTAAATCAATCACCATCGAAAAAGGATTTTCGCAATGCATATCCCTATCTCTTTCTTCTTTCGGGCAGCGTGATTCCATATTCATCCCACCTTTTCTCGATCAGCTCTTTTTCCGGCTCGCCCAGATCGTAGGAAAAGGGTCCCCAACTGAGATTTCCATATTGATCGCGCTTTGCCTTGCTTATATCCCTGGTGGCATCGAGAAGTATCCTTCCACGACTTCCCGTTCCGAAGAGCGTATCGTCATATTCCGCCAGATCCAGGCCTCCCCCGCGCGTGTGGGGCATGGTGATGATATCATGGGTGCCCGGTTCCATCCGGTAACAGAGGGCCCAATCGATCTGTCGATGATTATATATATCGATATCATGGTCGACTACGACAAGTATCTTGTACATCCATTCAGCAGACCACGAACCCCAGAGGGCATTGGCAACCTGTTTTGCATGACCATTATAGGCCTGCCTGATCTTGACATAACAGACGGGTCCCGGCCTGACATCAACGATTCCCGGCACACCGGCCCTCTCCAGGGCCTCCATGAAATTCACCTTGCTTGTTACTGAATAAATCCAGGTATTCTCATTGGGATGTCCCGGACCCGACCCCTCCATGCTGCCGCGGAAAATCGGATCATTCCTGTGCGTAATACATTCAACCTGCAGTGTATGGCGAGGTCTCCGCGCACCGCCGTAGTATCCCGTATATTCGCCGAAGACGCCCTCCATGGCATAGTGTGCAGGATTGGGATCTACATACCCCTCGATCACCAGTTCGGCGGAAGCGGGAACCATTATCTCCGAGTTTTCACACTTTACCAGGGGTACCGGTTCCCCTCGAAGGGCCCCCATCACCTTATATTCATCCATCCCCATGGGAATCTGACTCCCCGCAACGATACCCAGTGTGGGTTCATAGCCCCAGACGACGGCAATGGGCATCTTCTCCTGGCGCTGACAGTACTTTGAAAAGTGGACACCCCATCCCTGTGACAATATTATTAGCACCGACAGCTGATCCTTGGCCGTCAGCATCCCTCGATAGGCGCCGACATTGTGCTCTCCCGTATCGGGGTCTCTCGTTATCGCCGCACACCACGTCATCATATATCTGCCGCCATCGGGCGAGTGCCACAGAGGTGTTGGAAACTGGTAGAGATCTATGTCGGAACCGGTAATTTTATTCTCTTTTACAGACCCAGTCTCAACGGTTTTATACATAACGGGATTGTGGATCGCATCTGCGAATATCTGTGACAATTCTTCACGCTTCGTATCTTTCGGCTTCCCAAGGGCAAGGGGAAAGGTCTTCCTGTTCAGGCCATGGGCGAACATCTTTGTAGAGATAGTATCCTTGTAATCTTTGATATTCTCAAAGAGAATGGCCGGACCGCCGTTATCCATCACCTTGCGGAGGATTGCACCCATTTCCAGGTTCCAGTCCACCTCCGTCGTAATCCGTGCCAGTTCACCTTCATCTTCCAAAATTTTTATCCAGTTTCTCAAATCTTCCATAACACACACCTCCTGAATACTTTTATTAATTAGTAACACTATTGTAAAAAGTCTTTTTCGCACTCCTTCGAACATTTTGGGAAAAAGATGATTGCCGCGGTTGGCGTAATTGAGTGCGTAAGCACGAGTTTTAAATTTTTAGCCAGACGCCGAAATCATCCCCAAAATGGTCTTCAAGCGAGAAAAACTGACTTTTTACGGGTACATCATTTCGCCTTTTCGGGACAGGTAACGACGGGCAGTAGCTCATAGTCCACTTCAATGAGATCGAGGACATCCTCCGCCGTATATCTGTCTCTCGCCACGACTACGGCCACCGGTTCACCAACGAAGCGGACCTTATCGATGGCCATGGAGTAATATTCCTTACCCTTATCGGAGAGCACAGGAAATGGGTCCGACATATTCTTTACGTCTTCACCCGTCAGTATATCTATTACGCCGGGAACAGCCATGCCCTCGCTTGTATCTATACTCGTAATGCATGCGCAGGCATAGGGGCTTCTGAGAATCGCGGCGTAGTGCATATTCGAAACGGGGGTCAGATCGGCAATGAATCGTCCACTGCCCGTTAACAGTCTTCCATTTTCCAGTCTGGGAATATCCTGTGACACCTAGCGTTTCACTTTTTTCATGGTGTTCAATCCCTTATATGACCATCCTTGCATCGACAACGACAGCACCATCGGATGCGGCAAAGACAGGATTAAAGTCAAGCTCTTTAATTTCAGGAATGGCGGACAATAACTCAGCCGCATTTACAATCAGATCGGCCAGGGCATCGAGATCACTGGGGGGTGCGCCCCTGACGCCCTTCAATATTTCATAGGCCTTCGTCTCCTTGATCTGCCTCATGGCTTCGTCTCTATCCAGGGGCGCCAGTCTGAAAGAGACATCCTTAAATATCTCCACCAGAATTCCCCCCGAGCCGAACATGACGACAGGGCCGAAGAGATCATCTTTCAGGCCGCCTACGACAACTTCTGCCGCCTTGGGCATAGCCTTCTGTACCAGGACGCCGTCAATGGCCACGTCGCCCACTTTTTTCTTCACTGTGGCAAAGAGAAGATCATAGGCCTCCTTGAACTCCGTCTGAGAGGCGATACCGACGATTACACCACCAGCATCGGATTTGTGGACCACCGCCTGTGAAACAACCTTTAAAACGACGGGATAGCCCAGGCTTTCCGCCGCTTCCACTGCCTCGTCCCGGGTCGTCGCAAACCTGGTGGGCGAATAGACAATACCGAATTCTTCACATATCTGATAGGCCTCATGTTCAGGGAGAACCTCTCTCCCTGCGTCTATGGCACTTTTTATTATTTCTCTATAACCCATTTTAACCTCCATTGATTGTGTCTGGAGCTGATAACCGGTTCACCGCTAGCAGTTGTTTCTGGAACGATATTGGCTGTAACGAATCATGTTTGCCATTACCTGAGCGGCCGTGTCGGGATACTCGAGGGTCGGCATATCGGCATCCTCCATAATCCTCCTCCCTTTCGCAACGGTTGACCCGTATAATAATACGGAAAGAACCGGTTTTCGTTCTTCTTCGGGAAAGGATTGATAGGCCGCCACTATATTTTTCGTCAGCAATTCTTCATCGAGGAATGCGGGCGGCGGCGTCAGATAGATAACACCGTCTATATTCTTGTCACTGAGAACGATTTTGAACACCTCCTGATGAAGGGTTTCACTTACCGAGCCGGTCATGTCTATATAACCGTCGGGTTTACCCACATTGGCAGTGGGTGCCAATATCTCCATGAGGCGTGATTTTGTTTCTTCAGAAAGTTTCGCCAGTTCGACTACACCCGATGTGATCAGTTCATCCACACAGAATGTCCCCGAGTCAGCACACAGACACGGTTACCCTTGGGCATAGGCATTTTCGAGAATGCCGCCGCCGTATGATAAAATTCCGGCACATTGAAGGTCTGAATCACACCGGCCTGGCGAAAGGCCCCCTTATCAATTTCGAAGCTTCCAGCTTTATAGTCCATCTCCAGGGCATATTCGACGATCTTGTTCCCCGGCTTTCCCACCTTAGACGAAGCCCCAATAATAGCGATCCCTTCGGCCTTGAATAATCCGTCTAAAGAACTATCAGCAGTTGTTCCCACATGTACCATTCTTGTCACTTCACACTTGATTGGTTTTGATATTTCACAGTTATACTTCTCTCTTAATCCTACTCACCCCAGCGATTGATCAGATCATGTTCTACTCCGAAATGATCCAGCACACGCCCAACCAGGTGGTCGACAATGTCGTCCAGGTTTTTTGGTTTATTGTAAAAGGCGGGCATCGGTGGAAGTATGAGTGCGCCTGCACGGGCCAGTTTCAAAAGATTCTCCAGATGGATGACACTGAGGGGAGTCTCCCGGGGAACCAGTATCAGTTTCCGCCTCTCCTTCAGAGTAACATCGGCGGCACGGTGAAGCAGGTTTTCTGTAAAGCCATTCGCTATGGCGGAAACAGATTTCATACTGCAGGGGATGACTACCATGCCGTCATGCCTGAATGACCCGCTCGATACGGCCGCCGCAAGGTCCTTGTCTTTGTAATGTTTATAGGCCAGAGAAGAAACCTGACTGACGGCATAATCCGTCTCCAGTTCAATGTTCCTCCTGCCCCATGCCGAGAGGACCAGGTGAGTTTTAATATCCAGGGACCGGCATACCTCTAAAAATCTAATACCGTATCTCACTCCCGAGGCACCCGATATACCAACGACTATATTCATTTTTACAGTTCTCCTTACACTACCTTCCATTGAGGTTTTATAATCGGTTCCAACCCCGTCTTTGCCAGGATTTTTCCCGTCAGTCTCTTAACTTCTCCATACACTTTTCCCTCATCGATCGATACCGCTTCACCATTGGCAACGAGAACGTTCCCTGCCACGATGACCGTATCGACGCTGCTTCCCGTAGCGCTGTAGACAAGATTGACGAGGGGGTTGTTGTAGAGGGGCATCCATTCGGGTCTCATGGTGTCAAACATGACAATATCCGCCTTTTTCCCTGCTTCAAGAGATCCTATCTCCTTATCCCAGAGGGTACCCTTTGCCCCGTTGACTGTGGCCATTTCAAAAACCCTTTCCGGCGGCATTATCTTGGGATCAATCCGTGTCTCCTTGAAGCCCATGCCCACGATACGCAATTCCTGCAGCAGATCGACAATGCCCGATGATGCGTGATCCGACCCGACTCCAACGGAAAGACCCATTTCGAGTAATTCGGGAATATGTCCCATGGTTCTATTGCCATAACCGTTGTGAAAACTGGAACTGGGGCAGGCCACGGCGCATACCTTTCTCTTCTGCATCAACAGAAGCTCGGCCGGTGTGAGCCATCCTACATGTCCCAGAAGCACGTTCGGCCCCAGTACGCCAAGTCTTTCGAGACGTTCCACCTCGGTCATACCAAACTTGTCCAGTGACGTGTCTCTCGTTTTCTGGGCAAAGGCACAGTGGGTCTGGATCCCCGTATTGTGTCTGTCGGCGATCTCTTTCAAACCCTGAATAAGCTTGTCTGTACAGTTGTTGAGCCCCCTGAAAGAGGCAAAGGCCCTGATACGTCCATCGGCTTTACCATGCCATTTTTCTATGACGGCCTCCGCCCGTTCCAGGGCCTCTTCCGTCGTTTCGATCCATGCCTCGGGAATGGCCCCGAAAGATGACTTTCCGATATCAAAGCTGCTCTTGGCAACGATGCCGCGCATACCCGATTCTTCAATGGCCTTCGCCGTCTGATCTATACGGTAATTTCCCGGATCGACGAAACAAGTCACACCATGTTTCAGCAGTTCGAGTGTGCAGAGGACGGCACTCCAATAGGTATCTTCATCGTCCATGCAACCTTCATAGGGATACATCCTTTCAAAGAGGAATTTTTGCTCGCCCACCTCATCGGCCAACCCGCGACTCATTTGAAATGCCGAATGGACATGACTGTCGATCATGCCGGGAATTATCACCCTGTCTTCTGCATTGATAGTCTTATCCGCCTCATATCGGCTTTCCATGACATCGGTCTTATCGATATCCAGTATGGTATCACCCTTCACGGCAATGGCGCCGTCCCTGATGATCCGTCTTTCTCCATCCATGGTAATGATCCAGTCGGCCTTTTTTATCAAAAGATCTGCCGCCTTCTTTTCCATGTCAACCTCTCACGCTCTTTGCAATATCGATTCCCTGTACCACTTCCTCTATATTATCGGAATAAATCTTCAACTCTACTATAATGTTTTCACTCTCAGTCTGCCCGGGGCTGGACCTGTGCGCTATCCCCTTGGGAATAATCATCATCTGTCCCGCCGTCAATTCCGTATTACCGAGTTCAGTCTCCCATAGTATGGAACCCTTGAAACAGAAGATCAAACTCATGGAAATCACAGCTCCTGTGCCAGAAGTCCATTGGTTCCTTCGTGCGCTTGGAAAGATCTACTTTCAGGTTGTCCGCCCTTAAGAGCGTCATGGGCGTTCCGCCCGGTTTATCAAAATTTCCGGGCTTCAATTGGGAATCATTGATGTCGTATGTCAAAAGCTTCAAATCTCCGGCTGTATAATCAACATTGGTGGGACTATCTGTGCGGGCAACAGAAATATTTCTGCCGTTGATTGTAATTATTTCTTCATACTTCTTCATATGTGCCGAACCTCCCTCCTGAACAATATATTTTTTTATAGACATCCGGGAATACACCGGAATGATAATCAATTCCGAATTTTCAATTGACCCTCGCCGCAACAGGTTGCAGGAAACCTTCGACTATGATTTTTCCTACTCCAGAACCGACGTTATTGTTGCTCCCAATCGACAAGGATATCACCGATAGAGCTGCAACTGGCACTGGAATGCAGGCCATTTCTCGATCAATCACTCGTTGTCGATTACAATACCGGACACCCTTACTCACGTCATCAGAGAGTCGATAAGGGAAGCCTACGTCTATGCTCATTTTCGATAAAAAAAATTACACATTTCGCCAGAACCATCACATGTACGAAGCAGACAATTTTCAGACTCTTTTCGATATACTATACAGTGTGTCCAACCTTCCGTGAACCCTTTCGATGTGTTTTTTCATCACATCCCGGGCCTCTTCCTTTTCTCTGTCACGAATTTTATCCAGGATCACTTTATGCGCGGCAACCACTTCTGTCGTAAATTCAGTGT
Source organism: uncultured Syntrophaceae bacterium (assembly GCA_964394725.1). GTDB lineage: Bacteria > Desulfobacterota > Syntrophia > Syntrophales > UBA2210 > JAFGPZ01. Next base: position 15,380 of record CAYMYS010000011.1, on the reverse strand, counting down.
CGGATGTTGACTTCATCACATTCTCCTCCAATACATCGATTACTGAATCGAGGGCAAAGGTAACGACAGGATTTTTCGTGATATTACAAACCAGTTGATGAAATTGGAGGTTCAAGATCCTGGCGTCAAGGGGTTTCCCCTGAACCAGAGCATCTTCGGCCGCTTTTATATTGTTTTCCACCGCTTCAAGGTCTCCGTCGTTCCACACCGCAGAGGCAAGATAGGCAATTTCCGGTTCAAAAATCACCCTGGCCATTGTCAGATCACTCATGGTCACCCGTTTCAATCTGAGCATATCCGAAAGATATGAACTGACAGATTTCGTATCCGCCTCTGCTACGAAGATTCCGCCATCGACACCCTGCCTGGTGTACAAGATGCCGGAATTTTCAAGAACCCTGACAGCCTGCCTTACGGTAACATTGCTCACTCCAAAGGCCTTGGCCATTTTGCCTTCAGACGGAAGCTTGTCCCCCGGAGCAAATGTCTCATCAAATATGCTTTCCTTGATCCTGCTGGCCACTTCCTGAGAAAACTTCTCATTTCGAAGGGGTTTAAATATTGTCATTGACTCACCTGTTTAGATAATTAGTTAACTACATGCAACGACCGGTAGCTACACCTTTTGTCGCATCCTTTGCAACTCATTTCCCGCCAAAAAATTATCGTCATCCCTCATGCCGACGTCCATTCACCAACCACAGCCTTTAAAGGAATATTGATAGTCTCTGAAATGAAGTACGAAACAAACATACCCGGAAATGAGATATTCTATCCCTGAATATGTCCCTTATCATCTCCTTTCATCGGATACTGTAATGTCAAAAAAATAGTATTAAGCCCGCCCCATCCAACAGGCAAGTATGTTTATGATTGATTGTTCCTTTTTAAAATTGTTTCTATCCAAAGAGAACTGAATATCTGACGTGCCACAGAGAATGAGTTAATTGGTTAAATGTTTGATTAATAGTTGCATAAATTGTTTTTATGTGTCAACATTTTTTTGGCTTATATTTTCAAACAAACTCTCTTTCAGGAAATAACATCAACTCCATACCACCGTTAAAAAAACCTCTCCTGGGTGTTATAATAAAGTCAATGGTATATATAAGTAATAGAAATGAACCACCTCGCTGCAAGCAGTGGGAAATTCACCAAAAAAGGATTTAATAATTGGAGGAACCCATGACTAAAGATCTGAGACATGCGATAGATGGCTTCAGAGAAGCAGGCAAGATACAGGACATAGCAAAAGAGGTGAACTGTGAATATGAACTAGCCGGTGTATATAGAAAACTGGACGGGGAAAAGGCCGTCGTTTTTAATAACATAAAGGAATATGAAACACCGGTAGTTTCAGGAATGTTGAGCAACAAAAGATATCTTGCATCATTAATGAATGTAGACCCCTCAGATCCGATGAATTTGACACATCGAATGGAAGAGGTATATGCGGGAGATATTTTGCCTGTTCAAACCCCGACGGGGCCGTGTAAAGAAAACATCGTAACCCGAGACATTGATATTGTGAAGCACGTACCCGTAATAAAGGCAGCCTACGGTGACAAGGGAAGATATATTACAGCCGGTTTAGTTGTAACCAAAGATCCGGAAACAAATCTCCATAACTTTTCCATCCACAGGATATGCATTTCAGAAAATGATAAAGATAAAGCATTGTTGCATATAGATAAAAATAGAAGCCTTGGAATGATGCTTAAAAAGGCGGCACAATCGGAAAAGGACTTAGAAATAGCGGTGGTTATAGGTGTACATCCACTCCTTTTAGTAGCCGCTATAAGCAAGGGTCGCCTTAAATCTGACAAATATGGTCTCGCCGGAAATCTATTGAATGAACCAGTCGAACTGGTTAAAGCAGAAACTGTCGACCTTTTGATTCCTGCGCACTCCGAATTTGTTTTAGAGGGAATTCTGACGTCTCGGGAATCCCATATGGAAGGACCCTTTCAGGAATACCCAGGGACCTATTCCATCGTTTCGCCTGCGCCCAGTTTCAATGTTTCCTGCATCACACACCGTAACAACCCTGTTTACTACACAATCATCGGAGGCACCGAGAGTCACATTTTAAGAGGAGTACAGGGAGAGTATGTTATCTATAATGCAGCCAGAGCCATCAGTTCAATTGTACAAGGTGTTCATATTACAATAGGAAGCCTTGCGAGGCATCATGCCATAATCCAGATCAAGAAAGAAAATCCAGATCATGAGGGACTTCAGATAAATATAATGTATGGAGTCCTGGGAGCAATGAGAGAAATTGATCTCGTGATTGTTGTTGATGACGATATTGACATTCAAAACCTCCAAGAAGTGGAATGGGCTATCGCAACCAGATTCGATGCGAGCAAAGATCTCTTGTACTTCGGCAAGGCAAGAAGCCATGAGATTATACCTGTAACCGACGACGGGATCAGGGGCAAAATAGGAATGGATGCAACCGCGCCCTTCGACAAAAAAGACAAATTCCAGAGGGCTCAGTTCTTTGACGCTCATCTGAAAGATTACCTATAGTGCATTCTTTTCTCTTATTGGACGTTTACTTGTATCAGTTTCAGTAGAAACTGACAGAAGACATTTCCCGACTTCTCAAGATGCTTATTGCAGATGGGATTGTTCACTTCGCCGGACTGTACCAAATCCATGACTGAAGTGAAATCCCCGAAGCACCACAAACAACGAAAAAGGATTTCCAAATAGAGCGCTGATGTCTGCCATTACTAATCAGGTTGGTTTAGTATTTTTTGGTACAGCAACCTGACAGAGGCCAATCCATTTTCATAGAACAATATATGGACTGCCATTGCCAGCAGGACTATGTCGCGGAGGATATAGAATTCATTGATGGAACCGGCTTCAACGGAGGTACTGAAACATCCGCATGCAACATCGAACCCCCTGACGACGTTTGCTGTCAGGGCACAACCGAAGATAGCAAAGAGTACAGCTGACACCAGTGCACACCCTCTGATCAAGATGCCCAGCAGGAAACTCCCCCCGATTATTATCTCTACCCAGGGGAGAAGAATGGCAGATGGATTGATCATTACGTCAGGGAGGATGCGATAATTGACAATGGATTGGGCAAAACCCATCGGGTCGGCGGCCTTCATGATACCGGAATAAATAAATATGACTCCCAGAATTAAGCGAAACACGAGTGCCGCAACTGGTGAGGTCACCATTCTTCTCATCATGCGCCACCACCTTCCACGGGATATCCGGCATTAACCCAGTCGCTCCAGCCACTGACGAGGGGCCTTACGGAAGGAACGCCATGGGCCTTGAGTACCTGAGCCAACCGGGCAGCCAGCGCGCAACCAACCCCGTGGCAATAGGTGATTACAATCATCCCCGCATCGGCCATTTCCCGTATTTCCGAAATCCTGTTTTCTGCTTCTTCCATGGGAATATTGCGTGCACCGGGGAGGTGGCTTCGCTGGGAGGCATCGTAACCCCTGACATCCAGAAAGAGGGCCACACCTGCCTCATGAAACATTTTTGCCTCTTCAACTGATATCGGCTGTAGTCCATCGTATGAAATGACCGCTCCCGCTTCTTGAGGCCATTCCCCAACCCAGGGAATCCCCTGTGGATTGAGGGTGTTAAACCCGGCACCAATTACCACACCAAAAACCACAAGAATGATAGACTGATAGACACCCTTACGCAATCGTTGGAGACCACTGTCACCGTCCATAAAGTTGTACCCCTATCCCTTTTTTACTTTTGAGGACTTTCAGTAAATCCGGCCTTGCCTATCCAGTCCGCGACTTCCCGGTCTTCCTTGATGGTATTGTTTAAAGGAACCACCTGCCACTGAAAGAGATTTCCTGTGTAGGGGAATTTCTTCAGACCATCCAGCGTCTCCTGAAGTTTTGCCCGTTTCCTGGTAATCTTCTGCAAGGTGAATTCCAGCACACTGTTTTCACCTTCCTCCAAGACATTTTTTATTCTATCCAGACGGTGGTCCAGATCGGTAATCTCTGTTTTGATGCGAAACTTCTCTCCCGCATCGTGAAAAGGAGCGGTATTGTCTTTCAGCGTCAAGTCAAGCCGTCCAGTATACATACCGGCCCAATAGGACTGGGCGATGAAGGTCTCCTCCTCTTTCAGCATGGTACGTAAAAAGCGGCCTTCCTGACCTCCCATGACAAAATGGATTCCCGGTACCTTCCTGATGAGTTCACGTTCCTTATCCAGCCCCAGACAGGAAAGGAGAACGATTACATCCGCCTTTTCCCTCAATTGAGCGACCATCTCCTGCGCCGTATCGATTGGGTCTATAACCGCGGCATCATCCCCCATGGCCCGGCGGATTTCCGATGTCAGATCGGAAGTAATGAGTCCCAAAAATGCAATTCGACGGTTTTCAATGGTAAAGATGAAATAGGGGGGGAAAATCCTATTCTTGGTCGATGGATCGACAAGGTTGGCCGATATCAGATTCAATCCCTGTGAGGCCTGGTCCTTAAGAAAGGGAATTCCCTGAAGCAGTTCCAGGTCTCCCACATTGACTGCCTGCACTCCCATGCGCCTATATGTTCGCGCCATCAGCCGTGAATTCATGCGAACCTGTTCGGCATCATCGTCAACTCTCGGGTCCTGAAACATGCGCCCCGAATCGACTATGATAAGGGGATTTTTCTTCGCCTTCAATTGGTCAACAAAGGTAACTCGCCGGGCAAGACCGCCCAGCATCACACACTTCCCTCACCCGGAGGATTTGTAGGCAAAGAGCCTGCCATTCAAGTTGTTTGTCTGTGCTATTGTTATCGTGACAGTTTCGGCAAATCCGGCCGAAACCGCTACGAAAGAATAAAAAAGTATAAAGAGTACAGATAGACTCAGAGATGCTTTAAAATAGGGTGATGCCTTTACGTTTTCACTGAACTGCGTCATAGTGCGCTCACATCTTCAAGAACTTGTCATTTAAGTTAAGATTATATGTACCAAACAAAATACCTATTGTCAAGATGATCGCATTTAGTATAACATATTGTTCTAGTTAGCATAATTAAGTTTCCCAGGCCTTCTCTCAACGGGTTTCTGAGCCCTTCTCACCTTGATAACCTCGGCCAGTATGCTGACGGCAATCTCTTCCGGCGTCTCGGCATCGATCTCCAGACCGATCGGTGAATGGACTCTTTCCAATACATCCCTTGATATCCCTTTCGACTGAAGATGAGAAAAGATAGTGTCCTTTTTTTTCTTGCTCCCTATCATACCGATGTACGGGGCATCGGTCTTAACTGCCCACTCCAACACCTCTTCGTCGGAGAAATGTCCACTCGTCAGAATGACTATATACGAATTCTTATTTATTCTTAACCGCTGAAGTGCCGATGAAAAATTATCCACCATAATCTCATCGGCATCGGGAAACCTTTCTCTGCTGGCAAATTCCGGACGATCATCGGCAACCACTACCCTAAATCCCACCATCTTTGCTGTTTTCGCCATGTAAAAGGAAACATGGCCGCCACCAAAGATGTAGAGACAGGGATTGGAGGTAATTGGCTCCACAAAAACTGCAGACTTCCCACCACATATCATGCCTTCCTCGGCCACTTCTTTCCCCGTAGGATCGAAGTGCAATAGGCGGGGTGCTCCACCCTTTATGACCTTCATTGCCTCCTTAAGCACCTGTGCCTCCAAGCCTCCGCCACCGACGGTTCCAACTATGCTTCCGTCGCTTCGTATCAACATCTTCGACCCGATTCTTCTCGGTGTCGAACCGGAGGCAACAGTTATCGTCGCAAGGGCGGCATCTCCCCCCGCTTTCCTTATTTTCACTATCTCTTCAAAAAGATCTTCCATCAATCAATGCTCCTTCGATGTTTTCCATCATTTGAAGATTACCTCGGCTATGGGAGGTTGTCGTCCGGCATGTCCCAGTACAACCCTGTCAATCCCGGCCGGTGTTTTCTCGAAAATTTTCGCAGCAACTATCCGCGCCATCGGGAGTAAGTCATTTTCATCTATCTTGTTTATAAAGGGTATAATACGAGCATCGCCGGGACTATTCCAGGCAATACCCAAGGGATGGGTAATCAGCGTGGCAATAGTAGAGGGCGATACGATGTCACCCATCTCCATCCCTGTCAATCCAGATGCTATGTCCGACCTGAAAACATATTCTTCTCTCATTTCACATCCCAGGACATCAATGCCTACGACGGGAATGGTAAGGGAACTGTTTGCGGGAATTACCGGCTCTAAATCCCTGTTGGGGGCCTTCAATGACCGGTGAGACGCTCCATCGGCCTCCACGATGATGTTGATCACCGATTCCAGCTCAGCCAATCGCTCTATCAGATCCGCGTCAAGCCCCTTAAGCTTGCCGCTATCGGGAAGGAGTTCATCGGCCAGGGTAATGTGACCGAGTGCTTTCCCCTTCTGCTCAATAAAACCGACGATTTCGCTTACATCATGTGAGAGGAAAAGGCAAGGCGTATCGGTTGATGACGGTGGGAATATCTTCGTCGTTGTAGTGGTAATAACCACCTTTTCCGGTGTCATCAACTCCCGGGCCATAGCAAACATAAGGGTCGTCTTCCCCCCTCCGCCCACAAGACTTATAACCTCACCGGCGTTTATACGAAAGGCCTCTTTGCAGGTATCTTCAGTTCTTGGCATAAAAAATCCTTCCCTATCCTCATTGAGAGCAGGTTATCCTTCAGAATCGGAAAGCGCCTTCAGTGTTGCGTCATAGGGTAACAACAGACAGCGATGCCTGCTCCTGTGCGAACATACGGGACTAAATACACGGAGATGGGGGATAATATCCCTGTCGTCACCAGATGACTTCAGGAATTCGGCAAGACTGTCTCTGAGGGCCTGCAGTCGGTCGTAATCAAGACCTTCGGCGATAGATGCCAGGTTCGCACAGGATGCCTTGCAAAGGATGCAACCCCGAACCTGGTAATACATATGTCCGATCGTATCACCATCCATTGTCAACTGAATCGTTATCCTGTCACCGCACAGGGGATTTGTCGCCATCGCCTGCCGGTCAGGATCCTCGATGGTACACAGATGATCGCTCCGGTTGGCCCATTGCAAAATCGGATCGTCGTAGACGTTCTTATCCATAGTGAAGGTTTCTCCTTTCATTGCTCAGTGAAGACATCCGGTCTGCACAGGGAATCCGACGAATTGATGGATTTTTCAAACATCTCCCGTTATGTCCCATTGTAGATTCCCTCTCTCGACACAATTATCCAAACATCCTGATGCAGTGTTCCATTCCATCAAGAAAGGCATCTATATCGTTTTGGCGGTTGTACGCCGCGAGACTCGCACGGCTCGTGCCGTCCAGATCGAAGAAATCATGCAGGGGTTGGGCACAATGATGACCGCCTCGTAATGCCACACCGTGGAAATCATTCATGACCTGACAGACGTCGTGGGGATGGATGTTGTCTATCGAGAAAGACACCAGGGGGAGACGTGTTTCTCCCCGCGAAGGACCTAGAACCCGAATCCTTCCCTGACCTCGTTCTATGTCCTCGAGTCCTTCCATCAATTGATTTGTAAGACGATCCAGATGTCTATGTAATCCCTCGATGTCCAGATCACCGAACCATCGCAATGCCGCGGCAAGTCCCACTGCCTGGGTAATAGGAGGCGTCCCCGCCTCGAATCGATGAGGCGGCGGGGCATAGGTGCTTTCCTCCATTTCCACATAATCGATCATCTCACCGCCTCCAAAAAGAGGCGACATTTCTTCAAGCAGTTCCTTCCGTCCCCATAAAATCCCGATCCCGCTGGGACCGTACACCTTGTGCCCCGAAAATACATAATAATCAGCTCCCAGTACCGGAAGATTCAGCGGACCGTGCGGTACCATCTGGGCGCCGTCCAGCATTACAGCGGCACCTCTCTCGTGAGCCAGGGCTTCAATCGTTGCAACATCGGTAATGGAACCGGTAACATTGGACCCGTGGGTAAGGGCCACTAGTTTTGTGTTTCCTGTAATATACCGGTCGAGGTCGCTCAGGTCGATTCGACCCTCGAGGGTAACGGGCAAGAATCGCACAGTAACGCCCCTGCGCTGTTTGAGCATCTGCCAGGGAATAATATTACTGTGATGTTCCAGTTGAGAGATGAGGACCTCGTCGCCGGGCTTCATTCTCTCTCCCAGACTGTGGGCCAGCAGGTTGATCCCCGCTGTGGTACCGCCGGTAAATATTACCTCTTCACTGCAACTGACGCCCAGATAAAGGGCAACCTCAGCTCGCGCATTTTCATAGGCCTCATCAGCCTCTTCCGACAGCAGATGAACCCCTCGTTTGACGTTTGCCCGCCGCGTTCTGTCATGCGAAGCCACGGCTTCGATGACTGAATCAGGCATCTGTGACGTGGCCGCATTATCCATATAATGAAGAGGTTTATCTCCCACTCGTCGATTCAGTATGCTGAACTGTTCGGCCACACGCTCCGCATTAAATGTCATGACACATCCCCTCTCCCTATGACATGCTTCCCCATAACCATCGATCATACAGGAATACTATTTTTCTTCCATTCGTTTTTGTTTCTTCTGACATCGGTTATCTGGGCCATGATTGCAATCGCTATTTCTTCGGGACTGATTGCCCCGATGTTCAGTCCCACGGGCCCATGTATCCTGCTTACCATATCGTCTGTAAAACCCCGTTGTTTTAATCGCTCCAAACGTTCCGAGTGAGTTTTTCTGCCTCCCAGGGACCCGATGTAAAACGCCCCTGAACGCAGTGCCACTTCCAGCGCCGGATCATCAAGCTTGGGATCGTGGGTCAGTGTGACAATGGCCGTACGTGAATGAATATCCATCCGCTTCAATGCCTCATCGGGCCACTCCGTGTTGATCGGCACATCGGGAAATCGCACGGCATTAGCGAATGCCTCCCGGGGATCGATAATCAACACTCCATACCCGGCAATAGAGGCATATTGAGCGAGGGCTTTTGCAATATGGACTGCGCCGATAATGATAACCTGGGGAGCCGGATGGAAGGAATGGAGAAACATCGCACGACCATCGATGTCAACTACCCTGTTGCGTTCACTATGCTTGAAAGTCTCCACAGAGGACCGAAGCTTACCCTGCAACAAATCAAGGGCGACTGAGTCATCCAGGGGAATTACCCTTTTTTCTCCGCTATTGAGATCGGTGATCAGACAGGCTGAACGCCCCGCACCCTTTAATTCAATAAGCCGGTCTAAGGCTGATCCCCATTGGACCTTTTCCACATAAATTTCAATTTCTCCACCACAAGCCAGTCCCACTTCCCATGCCTGATCTTGTGTCACACCATAGAACACACGGCGTGGCACTCCTGTGTCAATGACATCCAATGCCTCTGCAACAACGGCACCCTCTATGCAGCCGCCGGAGACCGATCCTTCAAATCTGCCCTCGTCATCGATTACCAACTGACTGCCCACAGGACGCGGTGACGACCCCCACGTTGCGATCACCGTTGCCAGCGTTACCGTTCTCCCTCTCTCTATCCACTCTTTTGCTTTCTCTATCATCTAATTACCTGCATAACTATTACGAACAGTTCCGATGGCCCCTGTCCGGTATCTCCACCGGACACTTTCCCTATGACCCTAAGGGACAAAAATGGTTCAATCCCAGCAATCGGGCGGGACCTGCTATGGTAACGCCAAAAAACACAACGGGCTTCCCTCCGTTAAATCCCCCTATCGTGTTATTTGTCAGCGTCGTACCCGTCACCAGAGCGATATCACACCACTGCATATTTTCTTCCTTTTTATCGGGCGATTCAACCATGACACCAAACTTTTTTTGCCCGATGTTTTCCTCATCGAGATCGGTAACCCTGACCTCGAAAACACGGCTCAGGGCCTCCAGCATTCGTGGTTGCAGACCTGCCAGAAATATCCTGGGACTGCCATATGTATCCTTGACATACTCTACCAGTTTTTCGGCACACTCTTTCGGATCTTCATTTTTGCAATGTATGGTATTGTCCACTATTCCGAGATGCCTCGTAACGGCATTTATCGCAGATACGAATATGGCCCGCCGAAAATTATTGTTCAAATCCATAGAGAGAATTTCGGAAAGGCTGCTCTGATAATTTCCAAACATATCAGTAAAGGCCTGACCCAATGATCCCCTAAATTCCGCCTGTATCAATCGTTCTTTCCCCTTTTGCAGGGGATAGTCATCATGTTCCGGGTTCCCGATGGCCTCCTCCGGTGTCAACGTCTTTGCAACAATATGTATGTTCTCAGATTCAAAATTTCTGCCCTTAATAAGTTCCAACAATTTACCTCTTACGATCTCATCCATGTACCACTCCTTCACCTTCTATAACGTTTATCCATTTTAACTTCAATACTATGAATACCTCTCTCCCCGGAGACAGGTCCATTTCTTCACACACATCCTGAAGCACTTCCGCGATAAAAAAAGTATCCCCAATCTTTATGGTACATCGCGATACCAGATCGGATACCATGACTTCTTCAATCACCCCTCTGAGTCTGTTTACCATCGGCCCCGGCGGTTTTTCACGAGACACATAGATATGTCTGGAAGATATGGAAATCTTCTTTACCTCACCACCATCATAGGGCACAATAATCTTATTCCCCCCGCAACAGACCTCAACCAGTCCTCTTCCCAGCATCTCACTCGCTTCGCAATCGAGGACATTGGTCGGCCCGATAAAATCGGCTACCCGTTCATTCGCGGGATAGATGAAGACATCTTCGGGACTGCCGACCTGTTCCAACCTCCCCTCATGCATGACACCTACCCTATCGGCCATCTCTCTCGCCTCAATAAGGCTGTGGGTAACATAGAGTGTCGTAATCCCCAGTGCACGCTGAATACGGCGGATCTCCATCATAAAATATCGAGAGGTCCTGAAATCCAGGCTGCTCAAGGGTTCATCAAGCAGCAGAATCTTTGGAGCGGGGGCGATTGCCCGCGCCAGGGCGACCCTCTGCCTTTCACCGCCGCTCAAATCTCCCGGATATCGCTCCGCCAGATGCCCTATCTTCATCAACCGCAATAATTCATCCACCCTCTTCTCTCGGTGCAAAGCCTTTCGCACGGTCAGCCCGTAGGCGACATTCGATGCCACGCTGAGATGGGGAAACAACGATAAATCCTGAAAGAGATAGCCCACATTCCGCTGACTGGTGGTAAAATGATCGATGACGTCCCCATTGATGCACACCGTCCCATGGTAGGGAACCAATCCGGCAATAACATTGAGCAGGGTCGTCTTTCCCGCCCCTGTCGGTCCCAGAAGGACGAGGATCTCTCCCCTCTTTATACGAAGGCTTACATCCTTGCAGGCAAAATTGTTTATTTCCCTGAGAGTAATTTCAGACATGCCGGCTCCATTTGCCCGTCAATCGTCGCTCCAGGAAGAGAAAGAATCTTTCGAAGGCGAGGCACATAATCGACAGTATAACGAGGCACACAATAATGATATCTATCCTGATAAGATTCTGCGCTCTCATAAGCAGGGCCCCGATGCCGGTGGGAATGGCCACCATCTCGGCGGCTATAATAACCCTCCACGCCATGCCCGTCGTTAATCGTAATCCCGTAAATATATTCGGCAGTGCCAAAGGAAGAATCACCGTCGTCAATACCTTGTATCGTGATGCACCCAACGTTTCAGCGACTTTGATATAGTTTTTCGGTACCGCTTTTATCCCTGTGATCGTGTTGTAGAGGATCGGGAAAAAGGAAGATATGAATATGAGGGCAATGGGAAGCGCCTCACTTATCCCAAACCATATCATCAAAAGGGGTAGCCATCCCAGAGCGGGAATTGGATAGAAAAGGCTGAAGATGGGGTGAAACGTCCGGTGTGCAATCTCATTCCATCCCATTATTATGCCGGTCAGGAAACCTGCTAAAGAGCCTGCACAAAATCCAATGAGAACGCGGCTCAGGCTGCTCAGAAAATTGACACCAAGTTCACCCTCCATGGTCAACCAGTAAAATTCTTCCACGATGGCAGAAGGAGGAGGAACAAAATGATGGACCGAAAGAATCTGTGATCGCGACGCAATCTCCCACACCAGAAGAAACAGAACTATGGGAGCAAATCCCCATGCATCCGATCCCTTCGTCGGCTCCTTAATCATTGTTCCACCTCAAATCGAGGATATGTGAGGCATCGAAGGCATTGATATACCCCAATTGCGCCATGGCATGAATGGTTTTTTGAACCTCTTTCTCATCTATATGGGTGGTACATTCCATCCTGGTGGTGATGGATCGTAAAATCGCTTCGGGGGTTATGCCCAAGCCGGCAGCTATCTTTCCGATCTTGAGAGGGAGTACCGTCCCCTCGAGAACACTCAAATATCGCGCCACGATCCGGGAGGCTTCTTCCGGATAGGTATTGAGATATGCCGTCGCACGCTCCGTCACAGTTACCAGCTTTTCAACAATGTCGGGATGTTTTTCTATCAATTCTTCCTTGACTACAAGAACGCTTCCCTGCATGCCGGGCCAGAGGTCCCGGGCCGTCAGCAGCATTGTAAATCCCATCTCCTCGGCTATTGTGGGAAATTGCTCACACATAAAGGCCCCATCCAACTGTCCCAGTTTGAGGGCCATGAGCAACTTCGGCGGGGGCATACGCCGGAGTTTCTTCAGAATCTCCTTTTTGTCGAGACTGTATTTTTCCATCATTGTATGAATGAGGAGATCAGGGGGACTCCCTTCACGGGGACATCCGAGGCGTATCCCCGGTTTTCCCAGATCCGACACGTTCCTTATCGTGTCGGAGTCGACAACCAACCCATAACCATACTTGTGCGTGCCGGCAACGACCTTCAGCGGAACCTTGCCGTTGGCGTAGGCGGTAATGGCGGGGATCAGACACATATAGGCGGCATCGATGTCGCCTCGTGTCAGTGCAGCAGCCAACGCCATCCCGGTCACATATGTACTGTAGGACGTGATGTCGACACCCTCTTTTTCGAACATTTTCTTGTCGAAGGCTACAAAGGCACAAGAAGCGTGATCGACAAACTCCACGGCCATCGCAATGGAGATCTTTTCACTATCACCCGCCTTCAGGGCCGGTGGACAAGCTATCAAAACAGATATAATAATCAAAAGGGTTGATAATCGTTTCATGGTATTTCTTTCCTCTCTCCATAGATAAATAATCCGCATAACCCACAGAAGACACACTGAGGTCATTATGGGATGAAAGCAATCACTTTTACACAGCTGTCAGTGATAAACCTTTAACTTCGTCAATTTCAATATCAGATAGACCTCTTGACCCACTGTTAGATCCATATCGTCAAAACGTTCCTTGCGCACCTCGCAGAGGAGCAGATTATCCCCCACCTGCACCTCAAGCCGCACCAGGGAATAAAAGGACCGTATGCTCGTCACCGTACCTGTAAATCTGTTCAATTCGGGTCCCGGGGGTTTAGCGGCGTATACAAAGACATAGCGGGAAAATATTGAAATCTTTTTGACTTCATTCCCATCGTAGAGGATTATTACCGACATCCCTCCGCAGGATGCCTCCATCAGTCCATGCCCCAGCGATGTACAGGCATCACAGTGCAAGATATTCGGCTTCCCCACGAAATCTGACACTGCCTCGTTGCTGGAAGAAAAAAAGACCTCTTTCAGCGCACCCACCTGCTCGATGCTTCCCCTGTTGAATATTGATAACGGGAACAAGGTAGGCCACGATCTTTACCGTTTCGGGATCGATTATTCCATCCTTGATTGCCTTGTCCATGTACGTGGGCGATGCGAGCAAGTAAATATCACCCCGTTTGGACAGCTTCAAACTGCGCAAGCATCGTCCCCGACCCGCTGAAGTTCAGTTCCACCCGTTTGCCCGTTTCCGACCCAAATACCCGTGCCGCCTCCTCCATAGCCGGTTTACTGGCAGAACCGCAAAAGGAAATAATCGTTTTCTGAGCGGCCTGTAAACTAAAAGTAAGAGTAAAGAAAACCACAACTCCCACTGCATACCCTGCTATCTTTTTCATCTTTCCCCTATCATAACTACCATCAATATTTTTTTACAAATCCCGTTGCGAAGCCATTCCGGAGTCGTGCGACACATCGGTATCACAGACATCAGCAGGCAATTGTGACATCGCGTATTTCTCCCGCGTGCCTTCTGACCACCCCTCGTCCTCCGACATTTCCCCTAACCTTCAAGAGTTCGGGGAGTAATACCCTGTCAAAGATAAGGGGGTGCATGCGCCGTCCCCCATGAGACGGGGCTACGATGGAAGACTTCTCATGTCGATAAATCTTCAACAAATTATCTATGAGGGATGCATCAATGAAATCCTGATTTCCCAGTGCCAGAAAGACGGCAGACGCATCATCGGTAACAGCCCGAAGGCCGCACCGCAATGACCTGCTCAGAGCCCCTTCATAATCCTGATTCACGACAACACGAATCTTTTCTCCTGCCACCTGCTCCTTGATGGCCTCCGCCCGATAGCCCAATACCAGTATGATTTCATCGACGGGTGCCCTGGAAAATGTCTCCGTCGTCTCGACGATTCGAGAAATGCTGTGATCTTTCGATTTTCCGGCAGCCAGAATGACGGCCGAAACTTTTCCCTTTGAAGGCGACTTATAATACTCTCCCTGTGTTATGGCTACGACACAGATATTACGATCGATAATCCGGTAAATTATCTGCAGTCCCTGAGAAGCCCGGAAGAGAGACAGGCCGTCATAGTGGCCCTGCAGTTTTACGCCTGCACTGGGATTTCCCTGAAGAATGGAGAAATATCTGCGTATGGAGGATCGCTCTTCTTGAGACAAAAAAGACAGCTCTTGTGAGACACGTCGTGCCAGCAGTATGTCACTCATCACCCAGCACATCCTTGACAGGCAGAGAGTCACCATGCTGGAGTTCCTGAAGACCCTGCCTTATTTTCTTCAACACACTCCCCTGCTGCATCATCCTCAGTGTTTCCACCATCCCCGTATACTCTTCATAACTCAACACGACGGCTATGGGCTTCCCCTGTTTTGCAATAACAAACTTGAAGAGGCTACCGCCGACCCGCTTGATAAGGGGCAGAAAATTTTTTCTCACCTCTGTAATGGGTATTATCTCCAGCATGAAAACCGTCCTCCTTATTACTCCGGCAATTATACATATCAATCGTCATGCCGGACTTTTGTTATATATTGTTGCCGGTGTAATAAAATGTACATTTTAATGTACATTTTCAGGGAAGATACCACTTTCTCCCCATCAGGTCAACTGGGAATTGGCATTCATTTCAAAACCATCGTTCCCCGTCATGCTGACCATACCCTGTCATTTCGACATGATAATCTCCGATCTCTTTGAACTTCTTAAGAT
>CAYMYS010000010.1:0-46702 GCA_964394725.1 uncultured Syntrophaceae bacterium | reverse complement strand
AAACGGCTCGTGCCTACCACATTCGCTTAAATTTCCAAGAGTTCTGGAGCCAACCGCTACAGGCGGCCAAGGCCTTCCTGAAGAAATGGTACTTCTGGGCCACCCACAGTCGTCTGGAACCCATCAAAGAGGCTGCATACATCATAAAACGTCATTGGGACGGTGTCCTGAGGTGGGTTACGTCAAAGATCAACAATGGCATCCTTGAGGGAATTAACAGTCTCATCCAAGCTGCCAAAGCCAAGGCCAGAGGATACCGTACAACGAAATACTTGATTACGATGATTTACCTTATCGGTGGTAAGCTCGAATTCAAGCTACCCACATGAAACAGCGAGGAACCGATTTTTTACAAGTACGAGAAACATTTTGGCGTAAAAAAGACTTTGAATGAGAGCTTATGTTTGTACAATTATTAAGTCAATGAATACGTATGGTGTCCCCTCGTATAGTCAATTAATAAATTCGAATTCCTGTTGACATTTCAGGAAGAAGGCACTAAGAAGCTACGCTCTACGGTACATCATACACACGAGAGAGAGGTACACCACAAGAGATGGAACCTGAAGTACTGGCGCTTATCTGCGGTCTTGCCGCGGCGGCAAGTTACGGCACCGGCGACTTCTGCGGCGGATTCGCGACCAAACGCAGCAGCGTCTACAGTGTCATCGTTATATCGCAGATCTTCGGCCTCACCTTGCTTGCCGGACTGGCCATGGCGCTGGGGGAATCGATACCCTCCGTGAGTAATCTGGTTTTCGGTGGACTGGCTGGCTTTTTCGGAACACTCGGTCTCATGGCGCTTTACACTGGACTTGCCCAGGGACGTATGGGGGTCGTGGCGCCAGTAAGCGCCATTGTAGGAACCGTTCTACCCATCATAATCGGTATATTTTTGGAAGGGACACCGTCGGGGGTACAATTCCTCGGTCTGGCACTGGGGGTCTGTGCGATCTGGTACCTTGCAGGCGGGGGAAGCGCCGCATCATTTCACCCGCGTGAACTGGGCCTGCCGATTCTTGCAGGAGTGGGATTCGGGTTCTTCTTTGTCTTCATCGACCAGGTCAGCGATACCGCAATATTCTGGCCGCTGGTCACGGCAAGGATCGTAACAATTATGATGCTCTCGGTATTCGTCATGGTGCGCCGGAAAAAGGCAGTGGCATCGTGGAATTTTCAACTGCTCTTTATCGTCCTGCTAGCGGGATTATTCGACGCCACGGGCAACATCCTCTTCGCCCTGGCATCCAGCCTGGGAAGACTCGACATATCGACGATGCTCACCTCACTCTACCCCGCCGGGACTATTTTTCTGGCCTGGTTCATCCTCAGGGAACGCCTCGCCTCGCAGCAGTGGTTCGGCGTTGTAGTCGCCCTCGTCGCTCTCGTTCTAATTGCGTCGTGAGACGCCGGAATTCTGGTAATTCCGGCTAATTCCGGCTCAGGCTGCTTCCCCGATGGACTTTAGTCTGTAATGGGAGCGGCATAAAAGATGTATGGATCGTGAAACTTTCGTAATCTCTGTCACTGGATCGGAATAATCGGTATTTGTCTTCATAGCCCTAACAGGAGATGCTAAATTTGACCTATAATCAAATAAATGTTTGAGTACAAAATGACATAAAAGAATATTGGAGCAGCTATGACAAATCGAATCCACTTCGCTTTCATGTGTGCCGGCCATTTCTTCGTCCACCTGTTCATGCTGGTTTTTGCGACAGTTGCCGCACTTACCCTCTTACAGGAGTGGGGAATGAGCTATGCGGAACTGATCCCCTATGCTACTCCCGGTTTCATAGCCCTCGGTGTTTGTGCAGTGCCTGCGGGCTGGCTTGCCGATAAGTGGAGCAGAAAGGGAATGATGATTCTCTTTTTCATGGGTATCGGTTTGAGCTCGATTTTCGCTTCCTTCGCGCAAACACCCCTTCGTATGAGCATTGCCCTCCTTGCCATCGGTGTGTTTGCATCCATATATCATCCGGTGGGGATCTCCCTTGTCGTGCAGGGGCGTAAGACTACGGGTATACCGCTTGCAGTCAACGGTGTTTTCGGTAACATGGGGGTTGCCTGTGCCGCACTCATTACAGGTTTTTTAATTGATAACTCGGGCTGGCGATCGGCCTTTGTCTGGCCCGGGGTTGTATCTTTTCTGATTGGTATCGCTTATGCCGGATTCCTTTATGTGACCCGATATTCCGACACAGAAAACGCACGAAATAATGCGGAAAAGAAAATCACATCGAAGAAGATCTCTATGGAGAAGCGTCTCCTCAGACGTGTTTTTACGATCATTTTCTTCTCTACTGCCATTGGAGGGCTCATTTTTCAGAGCACGACGTTCGCACTACCCAAAATGTTTGATGAGCAGCTTGCGGAACTGGCCGTCTCTGCAACGTCGGTTGGATGGTATACATTCATTGTATTTGCCTTTGCCGCCATTGGGCAGCTGATCGTCGGATATTTGCTCGATCGCTACTCCATTCGTGCCGTGTTTTCGTTCGTAGCTGCGCTTCAGGCGGTTTTTTTAGGGATCATGCCGGGGCACAGTGGTGTAAGTGCGCTTGTGATCGCAACGGCGTTCATGCTGGTGGTATTCGGCCAGATCCCCATCAACGATGTGTTGATCGGCCGTGTCACGCAAAGCGAATGGCGGAGCCGCGCCTATGCTTTTCGATATATTGTGACCTTTTCAGTTTCCGCCTCTTCCATACCCTTTATCGCATGGATACATTACCGATGGGGATTTAACAGCCTGTTTATTGTCCTTTCTGTTGCGGCAGTCTTGATTTTCTTTTCCGTATTAATGCTTCCAAACACTCTCTCAGAAAAGCGTTCAATGTAAGGCAGGTGGGTCGGTAAATGGGTGACCCCATGGTGGTCATAAGTTTCGTACCGGACAAACGTACAGGCTATGGGAATTGATGCAAAATAGGGCTTATACTCCTGAGATGAAGTTGACAAATAAGGATGCATCAATGCGGACAGGCACACAAAACCAAGGCACCGAACTGCCGACATGCATGGACGCGACTCAACCACCAAACAAATCCTGTTCCATGTGAGACGCGACCATATTCATGAAAAACCGGGAATATACCTCGTCAGGATATACCGCTATCTCAACAGCCTATTCAGATTCCCAACGAAAATCATTGACAAACTATCATATAAACGTTTAGCTCGTCCGTCGTAATTGGCTTCTTTAAAAAATACCCTATCCAACCCATGTGATCATGCATTCTATTTTCCATCGTGGCAGCACATAACGTCGTGACAGGGATTTACTAAACACGTAAGGCGTCACCTACTCTACTCTACTCTACGACCGGGACATGCTCATTGTACAAAAAGCAGCCATCCAGTAAGATTATTTATGATGTAGACGAGACCCCTCCAAAGCATGTCGGCATGTTCCTGGGGCTGGTCCATGTCGCACTGATCTTCGACGCCATTGTATTAATTCCAAACATCATCGGCAAATCTACCGGTATACCTCTGGCACAGATAGAGTACATCACCTTTGCATCTATCATAATTGCCGCCCTGAGTACGCTTATTCAGGCACTGCGGTGGGGAAGAATAGGTTCCGGTTTCGTCCTCTTTTCCGGATCATACAGTGCCTTTGTCGTCTGTTCTCTTGAAGCCGTCAATATGGGCGGGCTTCCTCTCCTGGCAACAATGGGAATTCTCACCGTCCCCGTAATCTTTCTCTATACCTATTTTTTGAGATTCCTCCGCCATATTGTGACACCCGCCGTGGGAGGCATCGTCATGATGCTGGTGGCAATAGCCCTCATTCCCATCGCACTGGACCTGTGGATGGGAGGAAACAGTTCCCTTTCATCCTACGGCTCTCATGCAAATCTTTTTACCGGCATGATTACCCTTCTTATAATAGTGGTGCTCATGCTTATTGGGAATTCTTCGTTAAGACTCTGGATACCCATTATTGGCCTTGTTGCCGGCTATTGTACAGCCTCTTACTTCGGTCTTCTCAATTTATCACACTTTAACCATGCGCCCCTTTTCGGATTACCCGGCGGCAGCTGGCCCGGCATCTTTACCGATCTGAGCTGGCATCATGTTCCCCTGGCGTCAGTCTTTATCATTATATCTCTGATCAGCGCCATTGAGGGTACGGGGAATATTATGCTGGTCCAGAAGGTTTCGAAACGCAATTTCCATAAAATCGAGTATGAAAGAATTCAGGGCGGGCTCTACTGCGACGGCTTCGCTAAACTCCTGGCAGGCATAACAGGCACGGCACCCGTAGCCACCTATTGCGATAATATACCCCTTCTTGAAATGACAGGGGTCTCGTCACGTCTCGTCGGTGTTTATGGAGCGGGAATCCTTTTTTCACTGGCCTTTATGCCGAAGATAAGCGGGTTTATACTGGATATGCCGAGCCCGGTCATAGGCGGCATACTCGTTGTGATAAGCGCCATGATTTTTTATGCCGGAATATCACTGGTGCAATCTTCCGGCCTTAACTTCCAAAAGGGTTTTATTATGGGTCTGTCCCTCTGTGCAGGACTCATTGCAGAATCCGGTATATTCTTCCCCGATCTCATGCCGGCCCCGCTGGCGCCCCTTCTCGGCAATAGTGTCGCCATGGGCGGCTTGACCGCCTTCTTCCTGAACTGGTTGGTATATGTCATGCCCCAAAAAAAGCTCGTCTTTACCCTGCTCCCCTCACGGGAAAACATCGAGGAACTCATGCAGATTCTTGAAAAGGGAATCGAAAAACTGAGGCTGTCGGACAAGGAATATGCTCTGCTTCAGTTGGCCTGTGAAGAAACCTTTCTTCACATGGTAGCATTCGAAAAAGACGCAGGCGATATTATCTTCAAGATCCTTCGTGACGATGAGGAGGTCTTTGTTGAAATTATCAGCAGCGTGCATATTGATGACGTAGACCAGGTGGTGCGCCCACCCAGATCGCTCAATGCCAATCAGGAAGAAATATCGAACCTGGGTCTTGTGATACTTCAGAAAATGGTGAAGGAACTGAGGCATATCCGTATCTCCGGACATACCTATATCTCTTTTTTTATCCCGGCATAAGAAAGCATACAGTCACAGGGTTGACTTTCACAATCATGAACGATTGCATTCTATACTGTCCCTGTCGGAGCATGTTGTGCAATGGGATTCGTATTCTAAAAGTCAAAGGGGACGTCCATGAAATAATAACTTGATATTAATTTAGGACTTACACAACCCGGTATAAGCAAGTCTGTATTAAGAGGAGAGAAGATTGAAAAGGACTTACACTTAAAGATGATTGATCCAAAGTTATAATTTCATGGACGTACCTGTATTTCCTAGGTATCCCGCCTTGACACCCCCCGGGTTATTGTGATATGGCCCGGTTTCGGAATCAACATTCCGATATCATGGAAACTACATCAGGTTCAAAATAACCGTCCCAAAGGACATGAAGAGAAGGAGATCCACCATGCGTATTGTTGACATTCAGGAAAAGACAGTATCCATTGCCTCAGATATCCGCAACGCCTATATAGACTTCAGCAAGATGACCGTCTCGGTGTTGGCCCTGACCACGGACGTCATCCGGGACGGGCGGCCGGTCGTCGGTTATGGTTTTAATTCGAACGGCCGCTATGCCCAGGGTGCCCTGCTCCGAGAGCGATTTATCCCCAGGATCATGGCGGCCGATCCCAAGGGGCTGATCTGTCCGGAGGGGGACAACCTGGACCCCTTTCGCATCTGGGATGTCATGATGGCCAACGAAAAACCGGGGGGACACGGCGAACGCTCGGTAGCAGTGGGAGTCGTCGATATGGCCGTCTGGGATGCGGTGGCGAAGATCGAGCGCAAACCCCTCTACCGTCTGCTCGCGGACCGGTATCGCGGCGGCGAGGCGGATGAAAAGGTGTTCGTCTATGCGGCGGGCGGTTATTATTACCCCGGAAAGGACCTCGGTGCACTCAAAGCGGAGATGCAAGGGTATCTTGACAGGGGCTACCGTGTCGTGAAGATGAAGATCGGCGGGGCCGATCTTCAAGAGGATGTGCGCCGGATCGAGTGCGTGCTGGATCTGGTCGGCACGGGTGAGCAGCTGGCAGTGGATGCCAACGGCCGCTTCGATCTTGCGACCGCCGTCGCCTACGGAGAGGCCATAGAGCGGTTCGGGCTCCGCTGGTATGAAGAGCCGCTTGACCCCCTCGACTACGCCTCCCATGCGGAACTGGCCCGGAGCTACGAGAAACCGCTTGCTACGGGCGAGAACCTCTTCTCCTACCAGGACGCGCGGAACCTTCTGCGTCATGCCGGGCTGAGGCCGGATCGGGATATTCTCCAGATGGACCCCGTCCTCTCCTACGGACTGGTCGAATACCTCCGGATGCAGGAGGTGTTGAAGGCCCAGGGCTGGTCCCCACGCCGGTGCATCCCCCACGGCGGTCATCAGTTCGCCCTTAACCTTGCGGCGGGGCTGGGGCTGGGGGGGAATGAGTCTTATCCCCGGGTCTTTGCCCCCTTCGGCGGATTTGCCGATAGCACGCCAATCGTGGACGGCTATATAGGGCTTCCGCAGACCCCCGGGATCGGCTTTGAAGAAAAATCGAAACTCATCGATCTCATTCGTTCGGAGTTCCGGCTTCCATGATTTTTGTCGAAAAGGGGAAACAAGGGACATCCATGATAAGTCTTGTCAAGGTGTTTTTCACATAACCCATCGAGACCATACCGCTTTTTATCGATCTTTATCAGTTATCCACTTCTCAGAAGAATGGAGCCACCTGTTCCCCCTTTCCCTGCCACATCTTGTCTCCACCAGCAAGTGGTGGAAGAAAATCTGACTTTTTGCCGAACCATCAATTTTGGCATTTCGCGCACTTCTTGAAATTGTACTTCGATCTGAATCCACATTATTGCGGATTATTCCATAGGATCACTGTGCAGGCGAGCAAATTGTTAATTTTACAATATTTTGTATTATTAACATTTAGAGTGTTCCTGACGCAGCACTCCGCCTTAGGCTAATTGTGTTATATTTCAGGACAGGTAAAAATATCAATTTTACAAAAATTTGTATTTTTGATAATTTCTCATAAACAAATAAGATTCAGCCCCGATGACTGGAATTTACTGTTTTTAACCAGGGAAAATAGATACCTTGACACAAAACTGATACATCGACAGAGACCGATCACGCCACAAGGAGAAGTCCGAAGCATTCCACCAGTGGAGGCCGTCAATCCGCCACCATTCTGTGTGTGAGGGACTCAATAGGTAAAGGAAAATGCTATGGACCCGAACTGGTGATCGCTCGCCTGCCCGTGGTATTCTTCGGTGCGAAGTACCTGAGCATATGATATCTTGAACCCCTTGACTGTGATGCACACACCCCCCGCAAGGTCAGCTACAAAATGCTTCTTGTCCACGCTGTGGCTCGTAGTAAAGGTGTTGCCATCGAGAAATATATCCCGCGCGACGGCCTTCCCGTTCACGGAGGCGAAGAGGTGGATGCTGAAGGTGCCTTCCCCATTGATCCTGGAATCACGCGAATCTGCCGGAGCGCCTGTCTCTCCTGCAGGCCGGATCATGGAAACGCCGAAATCCCTGGGTACGTTATATCCCACTCTCGCCTCTACTCCTGCATTCCCATAGGTGTAAACATTTCCCAGGGTGACGCCTGCATGGGGGATCATATCGAATCCGAAGCCGGATTCGTTATTGTATTCCAGGGAACGCCAGCTCCGTTCGTATATGAGGGCCAGTCCCGGTTCGTTCTTGAGCTGGTGATGCCATCCCATGGGATGAGTCAATCCCCGCGTATCGTGTATGAATTTCTGCGACTGCTCGGCAAGGGACGCTGGTCCAACCATACCCAACTGAATTTCTATCGTATCGAGTCGATTGCTGCTTTTGCTGTGAAAGGCCGCGCCGCCGTAGGTCCACCCGGCATAGGGACGGTCCTGTTCCATCAAGTCCGTGCGGGAGATATCCGACGGCGTGTACATATTCTGCCCGAGAGAAAAGGTAACATTTCGAATCTGATCCGGTTCATTGATATAGGGCAGGCGTCTGATGAGCCCATGGCTCCATTGAGGGAGATCTTTATTTTCTGCGTAGCTCGTAAGATCAGGGGATGTCCAGGATAGTTTGACGCCGTTCGTATAATGGCGGTCCGTATTGGTGAAAAGATCGTTTTCGAATCGAACACTGAATGTCGATGAATCTTCAACCTTTTCAGCGGCCCAGATCATGCCCGGACAGCATATCCCCGCAATCACCAGCAGAACGGCAAAACAGCGCGTCACCAGTGACATCACGGTACCTACCCTTTCACTGCCACCCCGCAATCGTGAACTGCCCATTGATCTGTTTCCGATAACGGCGATGTCCCACATCTCTCACCCGCCTTTATATCTTCTATGCATAAACAAAAATAGACGGCAGCCTCGAGGTCTTAGTGCGGGCGAAGCATTTTATTACCTCCCCCTGTACCGTCTTTCCCCGATACCGCGTAAATTCGAGCGGAACGGGAAACCTTAATCCCCCGGTTTATTGGTCCCTTCCCCTGCCGCCGATATACTTTTTAAGGGCCTTTTGAAATGTCATGGCAACCAGCAGGGCGCAGTGCTCATGGTCTGCCGGCATCTTTTCCAGGCGGCGTAGTATGGCGCTCTGATTGATGCCGATACACCCGGGGAGTGTCTTTCCCTCCGCCATCTCCGCCGCGACAGAACAGGCGGCGATACTGAAGATGCACCCGTCCGTGTTGAATGTCGCTTTTTCGATCTTTCCGTTTTGTATACGGAGAAATATCTCGACGGTATCACCGCAGTCGCCGGTTATCTTCGCATAGCCGTCGGGGTCCTGTATGGAACCGTAGTTACGCGGATTAACTCCGTGTTCTACCAGCGTCTCCGAATAGATTTCCATGGCCTTTTCACGGACCATTCCCAGCATTATTTCTTCGATCTGTCTGTCGGTTTTCATGTATCGCCTCAATAGTCTCAATCAATTCCAGGGGTCAAGTCTGCTCTTGACTCTTTCTGTCAATTTTATCGCTTCCGGAAAGTTATGACGCAACAGAAGCGAGTGGTTGAACCTGTCTCTTCACCTGCTCTGCGAAGGTATCTTCCGCAATGTCCATGTCATATCGACTTTGCAGGTTCAACCAATAACGCGGGTTCTGACCAAAATACCGCCCTAAACGCAACGCGAGTTCCGCATTAACCGGTCGTTTACCATGCACGACATAATTGACCCGCATGGCAGGCACACCAAGATCTTTCGCAAGGCGATATTGGGACAACGTCAGTTCATCCAATAATTCCTTCAAATATACCCCGGGATGCACCGGAGGAATGCGTTTTTTGGTCATGTCAAACCCCCCCTAATGATAATCTATGATTTCAACATCCATCGCATGGTCGTCGATCCATTGAAAACAGATTCGCCACTGATCGTTAATGCGAATACTCCATTGGCCTTTCCGATCTCCCTTTAAAAGCTCAAGCCGATGAGAGACAGGGAGTCGCAAATCCTGGATCTGAACGGCCGCATCAATGGCATTGAGTTTCATAAATGCCCGCTCTTGAATGTCACTGGGAAATATTCGAGAAAACTCCCGATGAAAAATCTTATCTGTTTCGCTGCACCGAAAAGATTTAATCATGACCAAATAATAAACCATCTGTTTATTAATGTCAAAGCGAAAATATTTCTCTACGGAATTCTATTCAGGTCGGAATATCTTGCTTACCAACGGACGGATCGTGTTCCATGTGCTGGCCCTGTACGGGTAAAAGTGTCGATATTACTAAAATTTGTATTTCCGACAATTTCCGATGCCCTGTTTCGACTTGCTTTTGTTACCGAAGACACTCAAAGGATCACTTCTGGGTCGGATTCCTCAGTCCGGGCAGGCGGAACCAGATTTCAGTTTGACCGGATTGGGTATCGACCCCCACGCTTCCTCCATGTGCCTCGACCAGTTCCTTGACAATGGCCAGGCCGATCCCAGCACCGCCATGTTCCCGCGACCGCGATTTTTCACCGCGGTAAAACCGTTCGAATATATAGGGAAGATCGGCTGAATCGATCGTCTCGCCGCTGTTGGCAAAAACGAATTTAACGTCGGGTGAAATCGATTTGAGTATAACACGTACCCTTCCCTCTTGCGGGGTATCCGTTGCTCGGTCTGCCCCGTTCTTCGGAGTATGGCCTTTACCCGGGCCGTCAATTCCCGCGGGCTGAAGGGTTTGAATCAGGTAACAAGCGGCTTCAAGGGGTTTAAGGAGATCAACAGGGTAACCTACGATCCCTGGAAGATAACCATTGAAGAGATGACAGAGGCCCTGAAAGCGGCCGACACATACCGAGGTCTGGCAAAGTAATTTCAATATAAGAACATCACCCTCACCCAGCGAGGGAGAGGGGATGTTCTTGACTTTTACGGATATCTCACTTGTGCCACTTCAATTAAATTTTGATCGGGATCTCTGAAATAGAAGGAAAGAATGGTGCCGGTAGCACCTGTTCTCGGCACCGGTCCCTCGATTATTTCCACGCCCTTGCTTTTTACATGTTCCATTGCTGTTTCTAATTTTGTGTCCGTAATGAAACACAAATCTTCCGACCCCGGCATCGGGTGATAAGCCTTTGGTTCAAATTCATTGCCATACTCATGAAGATTAATTTTCTGGTTACCAAAGGTGAGGGCTATTCTATCCTCTCCGAAAGGCTTTGCCACCATGCCAAGGACAAACTCGTAGAATTGCACTGTTTTATTGATATTCCTGACTGTCAAAACGATATGATCAATGCCGGTGATTTTCATGTTTTTATTGGCCCATAACGTCGAACTCACTCGACTCAAAAGGCGATAGTTTTTTTGTGATCACATTGAAATTGTTTGATGCCCCGCGGGATTAATTGTCAGAGAGGGAATCATCCAGCTCTGAAGCGGGCACCAGCCCCTGCCACTCCATCTCTAATTCAATGGCCACGGACTTCGCTAATCCTTCCAGGTCAGGGAAGAGTGTCGCGTTCGTGATGTTCATCCGATAGAGCGACCGCATAAAGGCGCTCCTGATCTTCTTGGCCGGGAGGATAAACTTCCTGATCAGCGGCTCCGTGGAGTGATAAGACAGCAGGATGTCTTCAACCGGTTTATCGAGCACACCGGGCACCACGAAAGTACCCGATTGTGCCAGAAGTCGACGATCCATCGCCCGTGGTTCTCCAGTCCACACCAGTTCGTATTTATTAATAGCAAAATATTTAGCAAAGGAACCGGGCTCCCGCGGGTCGATGGTCTCATAGGTGAGATCGGGGAGACCCGTCGGTGACTTTTGCCACAGGATGGGGGTATTCACAGCATAAATGCTGGCGTCGTCAATTGCAGACTCAAGGGCGAAAAAGGCCGCAACGTAAGGTGACTTTGTGAAATCAAGAAGCCGTGTCGGAGCTCCATGGTGCTGCATCAAGGCCAGACAGCGAAGATCGCTTTCAAGGGTCCGCAGATCACTTATAAAGTTGTGGGCCTTTCGACGGAAAATCCGAATGGCCCGCGCCTCCCTTTTTTCCCGCACTGTGCGGTCCGGTACAAAATCATGCAGATGTCGAGACAACGAGCTGTAGAGCTTCCAGACAGCCTTCCTCTGACCGCGAAAAGCCCAGCCATCCAGGTCTCTGACCAGCGTGTCGAATTCGTCCCAGGACTCGATGGTTTCTACTTTCATTTTGACTCCCTTTAAAGATGGGCATAACCATAGATTGAATGGCACATGTGCCGTGAAGGAATAAGCAATGTTTAATGTTCACTTTTGAATCCACAGATTTCGCAGATGAGCCAACGCACTCCACGTGATTCGAATAATCGGTGCAATCTCCGAAATCTGCGGATTAATTCTCAATTATGTTTTGGATGCTTTCTTTCGCCTTTACTCCGAAGGGTGCCTTCGGGTCGACCTTGAAGGCGGCGCGTAACTCTTCCATTGCCTTCTTTTTATTCCCCTCCTCTAAATAAGTCATTCCCAGCCAGTACCTCGCCTCAGCGAAATAAGGTGATATCTTGACGGCACGTTCCAGGTGATACACGGCCGTGCCGATATCCTTCATGGCAAGAGAGGTTCGTCCCATATTCTTCTCTATCATGGGAAGTAAAAACGTCCCCGGTTCCCTCTGTATGGCCTCGGCATATTTCGCCAGTGCCGTCTTATATTCCCCCTTTTTAAAATAGATGTCGCCCATACTATTCAAGGGAAGTGCCGGTGTTTCGTAGAGGACGTTGGAAAGGGCTTTGTTAAACTCGTCCAGGGCATGCCTATAGAGCCCCTTTTCCATGTAGATAACACCAAGGAAATTGTATGCCGCCGAATAGTCGGGGTTCAAGGTAATGGCCTTCCCGAATTCCTCGATGGCATCCTCTATCATGCCGCTTCCATAGTAGGAAGAGCCCTTGAAGTAGTAAATTTCGGGATTCTTTGGCGTCAATCTTTCCGCGGTGATCAGTTCCCTTAGGGCGGGCGCATAGCGTTTTGATTTGAGATAGGCAACCCCCATATCTACATGGATGCCCGACTGTTTCTGTTCCAACCGACTTGCTCCACAGCCGGTTAAGAGGGAAAAAATGAGGACAGCCCCTATCGTTGAGAGAAAAGGATTTCCAGAAAGATTCACTTTCATCGTAGACCCCTTATTTGTTGTTCGCATTAACCCACCAGTCACTCTTGTCCTTGAACCACCAGTCCGACGAATCTGTTTCTAATATAACCTCCGCCAGTTTACCGGCCCTATCGGTGGCAAGTCTCTGTATGGCGAAATCGATCCATTCCTTGCTGTATTTGTTTCCCAGATCTCCATATTCCTTGAGCTGCAGAATGAGGGCCAACTGATCCGCGTCATGGGCAATCAGTGATTCGCGTGTCTCACGTGCATTAAACTCCGATACGACGGATTTGATTTCACCGCCAAAGGGAAGGGTGTCCGCAAGTTCACAGACCGCCTTTTCTTCATCGACGGTAACATATTTTTTGTTGACATAATTCATGTCACCCGTTCTCGCCTCAGCAAGATCATGAAAGAGGCACATCTTGAATATCTTCTGTTGATCAATATCCGGTTCCAGCTTGCTCAACACATACCCAATGAATATGGTCCTCAAGACATGCTCAGCAACCGATTCGCGACCGGAACCGAGAAATTGAAAACCCGACCTCGGAGTCTTCTGTAACATCCCCACTTCGAATAAAAAGTTTGCAAGCTCCTTCATTTCATCCCTTTTTCATTGTCATTATTCTTGTGTCCATCATATCCGAGAGTTTTTTCATTTCCACCTTCAGTGGCGCAATCCCCTCAGGTTTCATGGCCACCAGTCTATCGAGACGCTCCTTCCAGTACTGGACAACGGTGATCTCATTTTCTCTCACCTTCTTTTCAAGTCTCTTCTGAAATTCTTTTATCAGTTCGCTATCCATCGGACCCATATGAATCACTCCTCTCTTTACAATCTCAAAGTAAACAGGTTTTAATCATCACGATTTTACCCTACTGGAACCCTTTAAATCACAGTACATTACTTATATCAAGTTTCACATTGTGTCAAATAACGAGTATTTTCAGAAGCATGATTTCACTATGGCAGAACAGATGCATTCAGCACAAGAACCGTGGTTGGCACCCGTCAAAAAGCGGCATGTGGATTGGGATATTGACTTTACAGAACACCTCAGGTAACGTAATTTTAACTTTTTCCCTTCAGGAATATGCAATGATTAAACGTACTAAATGGAATCTGATCCCGATTGTCGGTGCAATCCTTCTCCTCTCCATGATAATCACCCCCTTGGCAACAGCCAGAGAAGAGACGGTGAGCCTGACCTTTAAAAAGATAACCCCTGCAGCAGATGAGGGTACTCTTTACACAGTAAAGGCGGGGGAAAGCATATCGAAAATTATTCACGATGAACTTGGTGTCTCTTACGGAGACATATACCGGATACTCGATCAGGTCAGGGAACTCAATCCGCACATCAAGAATATCAATATTATACAAGTGGGGCAGAAGTTTCTACTCCCCAGGGGAAAGAAACCTATTGAAAGCGAGCCCCTTGACAATAACATCCCGGAAACTGAAGTGACGACAAGGGTACCGATCGCCCCTCCCGGGTCAGAGAGTAACTTGCTGGCATATACGGTAAAAAGGGGAGACTCGCTGTCCCAGATTATCCATGACGAACTGGGAGTTTCATACAGAGAGATGCATACAGCGCTTCAGGAGGTTCAGAAGCTCAATCCACACATAGGGGATATCAATATCATACGGCCGGGCGATGTACTGACACTTGCCGTCAAAGGGAAAGAGACACCCGTGGTCCAGGTGGCTCTAGAGGAAAAGCCGATCATTCCCCTGAAAGAACCGGCACCAGCGGAAAAACCGGTAATCCCGGAGAAGCCATTCCTCTCCCTGAAAAAGGAGCTGGATGCCATAGGTTATATAGTGGGCCGCATGGATGGATCGGTCATAAGGGAAGGGACTTTTTACATCCCCCTCCCCCCGGCGGGACAAATGTCCATCAACTGTGCCCTGGTCCCCATCGTAGAACTTGAAGAAGGTATGACGATGCTTCTCGACTTCTCGAACCGTATACCGGACAACCTGAAAGAGATCATAGAATCGACATGGAAGAATTACATCTTTATCAGAGGGAAGAGGGACAGCGAAATCCCATCCATGCTGGAAGGTGTCATAGAGGCGTCGCGATCATATGCGTTGAAGAGACTAGGTGATTACAAAGCTATCGGGAACAGTCCCAAAATTAATGTAATGGTCGATTGGGTCGTATCACATGAAGGGTCCAATCCCTTTGCAATCAACCTCCTCAAGGATCAGTCGTCGCTCCTGCATAAAAACGTCAGAAATTATGCCGGGAGAAAGGGCCTCGAAATTGTAGAACTTGTTGAAGAGATCGGACTTACTGAGACGGATGAAACCTCGCCACCCAGGATACCGATCAATATGACTTACGAAACAAATCTGCAACTGGCCGAATCCATCCTCTCGATGCTGGGATATATCTCTGTGAAAGATGCCAATATCCAGATCTTCGATTTCGAGAAAGACGGCTTCAACCTGTCGATAAGAACCGATCTCTCTCTCACGATCGACGGTAGAGAGATTTTAATTTTATTCGAAAAGATACCTGAGCAATTCCTGAATACGCTGAAAGAAAGGGGAACCACCATTGCTACCATGTCAGAGGACATGGGAAGAGAAACCATTGTAGAACGCACATTACAAGCTGTCGGCACACCCTTTTTAAATGACATTTTCAGTTTCCCCCTTTCCGACGGGAGGGGAGAGATTCTCCTTCGGGCCATACGGGCAGAATTGAAGGAAGACTTTTTATATTTTATCGATTATTATATGGATAGCGAAATGTGCGGATTACTCTATGAAAAATGGGAGGTCAAAACAGTAAAGTATTGAGTATTACAGGAATATCTCTTCTATCGGGCGGGCTTGACAGTATATTGGCCGCAAAGGTAATCATGGAACAGGGCATAGAGGTGGTGGGCATTACCTTCGAAACACCTTTCTTCAATGCCCAAAAGGCCAGGCAGGCCACAGACCGTATCGGCATCCCGCTGATTGTGATAGACTTTACCAACGAATACCTTGTCATGCTGAGGGCTCCCCGGTACGGATACGGCAAGAACATGAACCCCTGCATTGATTGTCATACACTGATGTTGAAGAAGGCAGGGGAAAAGATGGAGGAACTGGGGGCTGATTTCCTCTTTACGGGCGAAGTGCTGGGTCAGCGTCCCATGTCTCAGACGAAACAGTCACTCCATATTGCGTCCAAACGATCGGGATATGAGGAACTTATCCTGAGACCTATGAGCGCAAAACTCCTCCCCGAGACGATACCGGAAAAGGAAGGCACAGTCGATCGTGAGCGACTCCTCGATATAGAGGGGAGAAGCAGAAAAAGGCAGATTGCAATGGCCGGAGAGTATGGCATTATAGAGTACTCAAACCCCGGCGGCGGCTGTCTTCTCACCGATCCCATGTTTTCCAGAAGGCTGAAAGACCTCTTTCATTATCACCCCGATTTTAAGGTTAGGGACTTAGAACTTCTCAAGGCGGGCAGGCACCTGCGATTGGATGAAGAAACCAAGATCATCGTGGGAAGAAACGAGAAGGATAATGACGCCATAGAAGGCCTCGTGGAAAATGATGATGTGGTCGTCACCATGGGGGATGTCCCCGGACCCATCACACTGATTCCCTACGGTTGCAATGAGGAAAAGCTGCACAAAGCGGCGACAATCTGCGCCATGTACAGCGATGCCCCCAATAATGAAAAGGCCACCGCCCACTGTTCCAGGGGCGATACGGTAAAGTTCATCGAAGTCACGGCGGAAAAAATGGATGAAGTCCAGAAACTTATGATCTGATTTCAGCACTGGAGAATTATATCCGCCATTCGGCACAGGTCACGTTTTGATTATCTGTAGTAGACTCGCAAAAAGTCAGTTTTTCTCCTTTGAAGACCATTTCGGAGACGATTTGGCGATTGGTTAAAATCTATCTCCTTCA
Source organism: uncultured Syntrophaceae bacterium (assembly GCA_964394725.1). Taxonomy (GTDB): domain Bacteria; phylum Desulfobacterota; class Syntrophia; order Syntrophales; family UBA2210; genus JAFGPZ01. Next base: position 30,114 of record CAYMYS010000010.1, on the reverse strand, counting down.
GACTTCAGTCTAAACAGCTTCAAACTCTCTACATGATTAGTCACGAAATGTGTTCCTTCCTCAGGAGATCATCGATTGTCTTCACTGGATTGAAGGTCGTAATGGGGACTTCTACAAAGACAGTATTCCACCGGGCCATCGATCCATTCCAGAGACCGGGATGTTCCAGCGCCTTCAGGTCCCTCCCCTCCATAGATTTTTCGACTATGAGGTAGGTATCCTTATTCACGAATTGTTCCAGGTCGAAGATTTTTCCCCGAAAGTCCCTCACCCCACAGACAAGATCGACGGGGTTGAAGTGCGTTGCCGATTTCCAGAGATCCCTCTGGCCTTCCGATTCCAGATCAACCTGGGCAGATTCCACGATCTGGAGAGACTGCGTTCCCCCTCCCCCTTCCACCCAGAAGGGACCTCCCCCCGGTTCGCCCACATTCTTTACAACACCACAGACACGAAGGGGACGATTCAGTCTATGAAAGAGGAAATCGCTCTTTTCGTCTAAGGAAAATGTACGAAATGCGGGAGGAAAGAAAGTAAAGAGTTTTTCCTTGGAAAAACGGGCAATCTCTTCGACTGTCTTTTCATCGGCACCTTCGCCTGCCAATATGCGAAGATAACCGAATATCTCTGTCTGGAGTGTCAGCAGAGAACCCCCCAGTATCTTCTTATAGAGGACAGTCTTCTCCTTCATCCTGTCGGGGACAACGTTGTCGATGTTCTTGACAAAAATAATGTCACTCTCGATTTCATTAAGGTTTTTCAAAAGGGCGCCGTGCCCACCCGGCCTGAAGACAAGCTGTCCCCTGGCATCACGAAAGGGTTTATTCTCCCCGTCGACGGCAATGGTATCTGTAGAGGGGTGCTGTACTGAAAGGGAAAGGTTAAAAGTAGTTACGTATCTCTCTTCGTAGCCTTTCCTTATAGCTTTTATATAGTCTTCGATCTCCTCCCTGTGTTCCGCTGAAAGGGTAAAATGGATTCCCGATGCACCTGTGCCGTCTCTGACATAGAAGGCAGCCTCTACGAGATGTTCCTCCAGTGCCGTGCGACAGTGGTCCGCATATGTATGAAACCTGATGAGGGCCTTGGGAAGATGGACATAGTTTAATCCCTTATCCGTCAATATATATCCGAGGATAGTGTTGTACTCGCCCTTACGTAACAGGTCTTTCAGATCCCTGCCGTCTCGTACAATGACCTCCATCAGATCATGATAGAAGGCATATTTGCGGAGATCGTTAACAAACGCTGCACCCGCCTCCGATTTATCAAAATTCTCCCTCTCGTAATATCCATACCAATCGCGGAACATTCGACTGGCGGCACCTGAAGCGGGGACAAGCTTAATCATCCTTCCCTCCTCCGCCGCCTTGTCATGAATCCCCACGAGCTGGTCTCTTTTGGAATCGGGAATAACGACTATGCCATCGCCAATCGTGCAGGGACGGTTCAGCTTCAGCACCTGCCTCTCCTTTTTGAAGAGATTCACCTGAGAGATGACTGCGTCCTCAGTTAATCCCTTTTCTCCAAATATCTTCCTGTCTTCTTCTGAAAATAGTTTTTTTGACATTGCGATATCCCCCGCAGATTGAAAATTCCCCATAAGGAATGATATATCTGTGGCGCCCTTTGCGCCCATTCACAGAATCGATTCAGGTTCATATATCCCATGTATGTAGCCGGCACGTCATAATCTCCGCTTTCCGGAAATGACAGCGTAACATGGCGTGCCTTAATCAGTAATCTATCGAAAACACCTTATTTCTTGACAATTTCTCATTTTCCTTTATATTTAGCTTTTACAATTAACATTACCGCCCGCGGTGCGGGGACGGAAATAGTTAATCCTTTATAGGGGGAATATTCCCCAAACCCCACAGAGAGGGAATAATAATATGGCACAGATAGATGCTTTTTTCAAACTGATGAACGAACAGGGGGCATCCGACCTACATCTGGTTTCGGGTCAACAGCCGGTCATACGAATCAGGGGTGACATGGAACGGGTAAAGTATCACACGCTGGAAAATGAAGACCTGAAAAAGATGCTCTACGAGATTGCTCCGGAATACAAGGTAAAGATATTCGAAGAAACGGGTGACGTCGATTTCGCCTATGAAGTCCCCGGTCTCGCACGATACCGGGCAAATTACTTTCAGCAGAAATATGGTATAGCGGCAGTTTTCAGGGAAATTCCCAGCAAAATTCTCACAGCGGAACAACTGGGGCTTCCTCCGGTGATTACCAAGCTTGCATCGCTTCCCCGGGGTCTCGTCCTCGTTACGGGCCCAACGGGAAGTGGAAAGTCCACGACCCTTGCCGCCATCGTAGATGAAGCCAACCGCACCCGAAAGGATCACATCATAACCATAGAAGATCCGATAGAATTCGTGCATGAGAGCAAAAGCTGCATCATAAATCACAGAGAGGTCGGTTTTCATACAAAGACATTTACTGCGGCCCTCAGGGGCGCCCTTCGTGAAGATCCCGACATCATCCTAGTCGGTGAAATGAGAGACCTCGAGACCATATCTCTGGCCGTTGAGGCAGCGTCTACGGGACACCTCGTCTTTGGAACACTCCACACGACGAGTGCCGCAAAGACGGTAGACCGGGTCATAGAAGTCTTCCCCTCGGAGGAACAATCCCAGATCAGGTCAACACTGGCAGACGGGCTTCGCGCCGTCGTAGCGCAGGTTCTATTTAAACGTGTCGACAAAACGGGACGATGTGCAGCCCTGGAAATAATGATCGCCACACCGGCCGTCCGAAACCTGATCAGGGAATCGAAGACCTTCCAGATCCCCTCCATGATCCAGACAGGGAAAAAATACGGCATGCAGACGTTGGACGATTCCATCATGAACCTTCTACAGAAGGGGTGGATCAGCCCCGATGAGGCCTATACCAAGGCAAACGATAAGGTTAAATTCAGGCCATTCCTCAAATCGGCGCCTGTTGACTTTACAGAGGTATAGGTGTGATCACCTTTGGTAAGTAAGAAATAATACCCATTACATATTTACGACCAAAGAGGGGAGTCCAATGAGAAAACAAGAGATTGATTATATCCTGACAAAAATGCTTGAGTCCCACGATAATGTTTCCGATCTGAACATTACCGCCGGGAACCCCTTGCAGGTAGAAAGCTCGGGCCAGCTCGCGGCCGTTGAGCTCGGTACCCCCATTGACGAGCTTACACCTTTTCAGTCGGAGATATTCGCACTTAATCTGATAAATCAGGATCGCCGCCTCACCGAAACGCTGCTCTCCGACGGTTCCTGCGATTCTTCCTACGAGCTGCCGGGCAAGGCCAGGTTTAGAGTAAACATATTTTCCCAGCGGGGCAATTACTCCATCGTCCTCCGAAAGCTTGAAACGAAGATTCCCACCTGCCGGGACATGAATCTTCCCCAGCCCTTCAGCGAAATGGTGAAGGAAAAGAACGGGATCATCCTCGTAACAGGAGCCACGGGAAGCGGTAAATCAACATCTCTTGCGGCCGTATTGAACGATTTCAACGAGCAGCAATCGATTCATATCATTACTCTGGAAGACCCCATTGAGTTTCAGCATCCACACAAGAAGGCTACCTTCAACCAGAGAGAACTGGGTAATGATTTCGATACCTTCGCCGGCGGGTTGAGGGCTGCGTTGAGACAGGCCCCCAAGGTAGTCCTCGTCGGTGAGATGCGTGACAGAGAAACAGTGGAAATTGGACTCAGTGCCGCAGAAACGGGGCATCTCGTACTGAGCACGCTTCACACGGTGGACGCGGGACAGACAATCAACCGCATCCTGGGAATGTTTTCCATGGAAGAAGAACGGCAGATTCGTATACGGCTCGCAGATACGGTGCGATGGATCGTCTGCCAGAGACTTCTGCCCAGGATAGGCGGTGGCAGGGTGGCCGCCTTTGAAATAATGGGGACAAGCCTTCGTGTCAAAGACACCATTCTCCATGGAGAATCGGAGGGGAAGACCTACCACGATATAATCGAAGCGGGCGGCCAGTATGGCATGACAACATTCGACGATTACATCATCGGGTTATACACGTCAGGCCAGATCACCGAAGAAACGGCGTTGGCCTATGCCACGACAAAGGGCGTCGTAAGCCGGGGAATCGATTCGGTGAAGAGTGAACGTGGTGAGGCAACGACGGGCATAGAAGGACTCGAAGTCGATCAAGACTACGGAAAAAACACAAGGAAGCGGTAGTAGAAGATAAGGAGAAAATTATGGATGGGGAAAAAACATTGATTAATGAAGTAACTTCCGGCGCCTATGATGCCTCTGACAAGCCCTTCGATTTCATTGAAGAAGGCGCGGATACGGCCCTTATCTGTGAATCCGACCCGGCCCTGCGAAGCAAGATAAGCGAAATTCTCACACAGGAAGGGTATCATATTACGGGGCCCGATTCCTCACGGGATGCGCTTAAGAAGATGAGATTCCACGTCTATCAGCTTGTCATAGTAAACGAAAAATTCGATGCCGACAACCCCGACAGAAACAGCATTCTCGATAACCTGAAGGGTCTCTCCATGAGCATCCGAAGAAACATATTCGTCGTCATGATAAGCGACAGGTTCCGGACCATGGATAATATGATGGCCTTTAACAAGAGCGTCAACCTCATTGTCAATCCCTCAAATATCGACAATTTCAGTGCCATCATCAAGAGGGGAATTGCCGATAACGAGGCATTCTATCATGTATATAAGGAATCCCTGAAAAAGGCCGGACGTGGCTGATGTGAAACCCTCCGCATCACAATGCGGCGAATGCCCTTTCAATGTCACAGGAAGCGGTAATCCTTTTTTTACATACTGTCAGGGGCCGACCTTACTTTTCTTGCCCCAGATACCCCCTGGCCAGTTGTAGGTTAACGTGAACCACCCCTTTATTCATATCCTTCATTCGGCCACCGATACCCCCATCAAAATGACACCCGGCTCTATGACACAACCCTTCCCTACGGATGACCTGAAAATAAGGAATTTCATACCGACAAAGGTATCATCATGAACGACAGCGGGGCCGTGGATATGCACCCGATGGAGGCCATTGGTGAAACCATAATATGTTTTCCCAAATATGTTTTCCCATAATGACACTACCGATAACGGATGCGAGGGGGTGAACATAACTGGTAGAATCTATTTCCGGTTCAGATACTCTGGAACTAAAATCGGCCGATACATTTTTCCCTATCATTAAGAACTTCCTGTCTCTCTCTTTTTCCTTTCTATCTCAAGTAGCGTAATCCATGTCTCGTCGACCAGCCTGCTGGTTTCATCGAAGGACCATTCATTCCTTATAACAAAGTCGGCAAAGGCAATCTTATCATCTATAGGCATCTGAGAGTTCAGCCTCTCCATTGCCTCCCTGTGACTGCACCCGTTCCTCTTCATTATCCTTTTTATCTGAACATTAGGAGATGCATATACAAGCATAACTGTATCAAAGCGATCCTGCCAACCTACCTCGATGAGGAGTGGTATGTCGGCAATGATAATGGCATCCTCTCTTATTTTCAGGATACTATCGACCTCCTCCCTCCACTTTACCAAGACTGCTGGATGGACAATGCTATTGAGAACCTTCAGTTTCTCTCTGTCGCGAAAGACAATTTTCCCCAATTTTATCCGGTTTATGGTGTTATCTTCATTAAGGACCTGCCTCCCGAATGATTCGACAATACTGTTCCATGCGGCACTGCCCCGTTTCTCTGTCTGGTGGGCAAGATGATCGAAATCAACCACATATGCCCCCTTCTCCCTGAAAGAGCGGGCAACCGTCGATTTTCCGCTTCCTATCCCACCCGTCAATCCTACCTTCAGCATAGGTTCCACCCTGCTTTCTAACAAAAAGCAATATCTAACTTACTAAGGCCTCGACTAAAGTGTTAATAAAAATTTCCTTTGCAATGACAAAGCATAATTCTTATCTCGATAAATGACAAGGGTATTCCCCTCTTTTCCCATAAAAAGATGCATCTATCACCTTTCAACTTGACACCCCCTCGTATTATTATATACATGTTATTGCTCTTCATGGTAGAAGGGAGAATAGCAGCATTTTCGCATTGTGATTTCACATATATGACTGAGCAGAAGCTGTAGGATCTATGCAGCAGCGTCCAGTCCGGTTAATCGGTAGCTCACTTTCACAATATATACCGAATGGATGCGATATATAATTTTACCTCTTTCGCATGTAAGTTGATAAACGGCGGCATTATTGAGGATGCTTTTTGATAAATCTAAGGCTTGCTTCAGGCGACTCCGAAACTAGCTTTTGGGCTGAGGCAATTGGAATCGCCATCATTGCGCTGCGCCAGGATTATTCACATAACCATCTGAATGACTACTCAAAGGAATTTATGCCTGCGCAACTTCATTACGAAAGGACCTATTTTTTGTACAAGGAGGTTCAGCTTGAAAGAAGACAAGAAAACAACGGCTAATCCAGTAAGGATTCAGGACAATACATTCCGGGACGGCCATCAATCTATTTATGCAACACGAATGAAGACAGAGGATATGATACCCATTGCCGAAGGAATGGATGACATGGGCTTCTGGGCAATGGAGGTGTGGGGAGGCGCAACCTTCGACACCATGCATCGTTTCCTCGATGAAGACCCCTGGGAACGACCGAAGACTCTCAAAAAGTATATAAAGAAGACCCCCTTTACCATGCTGCTGAGGGGACAGAATCTGGTAGGATATCGCCAGTATCCCGACGATGTGGTTCGTGCCTTCGTTGACACGGCCTGCGACGTTGGCATCGATATATTCCGGGTCTTCGATGCCCTCAATGATCTGAGAAATTTCGAGACGTCAGTGGAGCGGATCAAGGCTAATGGAAAGCACTTCGAGGGTGTCGTCTGCTATACACTGACGGAGAGACACCTGGGTGGTGACATATTCAACCTCGATTACTACACAAAAAAGGCCAAGGAACTCGAAGCGATGGGAGCTGATACGATCTGTATCAAGGACATGGCGGGAATCTTCGCCCCCTATGACGCCTATACACTGATTGCGGAACTGAAGAAGCATGTAACCGTTCCCCTTCATTTACATACCCACTATACGAGTGGAATGGCGTCCATGACCTGCATAAAGGCCATTGAAGCGGGTGTCAGCATTGTAGACACATGCCTGGCACCCTACGCCCTGCGTACATCCATGCCGGCCGTTGAACCGCTCGTCGTATCCCTTCAGGGAACGGAGTGGGACACAGGTCTAGATCTCTTTAAACTCTTGAAACTAGGCGAGCACCTCGAAGAAATAGCGCCCAAGTATGAGAAATTTCTCGCGTCCAACAAATTATCGGTAGTCGACGGCGGTGTTCTGGCCCATCAGGTACCAGGCGGCATGATCTCCAATCTTGTCAGCCAGTTAAAAGAGATGAAGGCACTTGACAGGCTTCAGGAAGTGTACGAAGAGATTCCCGTAACACGAAGGGAACTGGGAACACCGCCACTGGTTACACCTACCTCTCAGATCATCGGATCTCAGGCCGTCCTCAACGTTCTCTTCGGAAAATACAAGATGGTTACCAATCAGATCAAGGATCTGGCCTACGGCCTCTACGGTGAGACACCGACTCAGGTCGACCCTGAAGTGCAGAAAATCGTTCTCAAGAAATATGCCCGCGGTCAGACGCCGATTACGGGGAGGCCGGCCGATTATCTTGAGCCGGAGCTGGAACAATGTCGCGAGAAGATCGGTAATCTTGCAAAAACGGAGGAAGATCTTCTCGTCTATGCACTGTACCCGGCAACAGGCGAGCAGTACCTGAAGAAAAAGTATGGAGTGAAATCAGAAGAATAAATATAGTTCAGACATGTGAGTGAGGTCCCCAGGGCCTCACTCACACTTTTTAATAACAGACTTCAATAGGTAGGCAAAAACCGGAGTCCCCTCTCGCCTGCCAGGATATTTCTTGTGTGATGGAGACGTTTGGCTATCAGATTTGCAGCTCCCCTCATTACGTTAAAACCCAGCACCGTATCCTGATGTATCAATGCCCTCAGCTTTTTGGACTCAAAGGTAAGTAGCGTTGCATCGTCTATACACAAGGCGCTGACCGTAAAGATGTGGGGTTCCACAAATGCCGACCAACTCATCTCTTCACCCTTAATTATGACATCGACGGTGACCTGTAGAGGAGGAGCGGATGGTCCCATATCAATTTTCATATCCAGTACAATCTTGCCCTCGGTGACAATATAACATTTACCGGCAGCCTCACCCTCTTTATAGAGAACAGTTCCCGCCTTATGTTTCTCTTCAACTGCCAGAGGCTCCATTTTTTTTAATTGTTCATCAGTGAGATATTGGAAAATCTGAGTTTCCTTCAAAATCGTGAGCGACTTCATAGATAACCTCCTCTTAATAGATAGTTGTCAAGTTCCCAATAGTGAAAATCTTTTTACGCCTTTTTATACCAGCGATTACTCTCTTTATCCATTATATTTTAACTATTCCCTGCATCTATGGTAATATAATTGCAATTACTGCCTCTGCATGTTATCCGTTCGATTCATTTAATGCCTATAGTGAATATTTTTTTAATTATTCTTGACAAATACATAAAAAGTAACTAAATATACCGAGTAAATAAGAATGAGAATTGGACCCCCACTGGCCTGAAATTGCGGAATGGGGGTTTTTTGGTACATATAGCGCCGTTACAAATCATTCAATCATAGGAAAAAAAGGAAAAATGAAGGATCAAAAAGTCAGGAACATAGGCATCAGTGCACATATCGATTCGGGAAAAACAACCCTAACAGAGCGGATACTTTTCTATACAAAGCGTATCCACGCCATCCACGATGTGAAGGGAAAGGACGGAGTGGGCGCAACCATGGATTCCATGGAACTGGAAAGGGAACGAGGCATTACTATCACCTCGGCGGCCACCTTTTGCGAATGGCGGGGCCACGAAATCAACATTATCGACACCCCGGGGCATGTCGATTTCACGGTCGAGGTAGAGCGGTCCCTCAGGGTTCTCGATGGCGCAGTTCTCGTACTCTGCGCTGTGGGAGGCGTACAGTCCCAGACCATTACCGTAGACACCCAGATGAGACGGTACAACGTCCCCTTTATTACCTTTATAAACAAGTGCGACAGAAGCGGCGCCGATCCCATGCGTGTGATCGCTCAGATGAAATCAAAGCTGGGACACAATGCTGTGGCAATGCAGATTCCCATCGGGCTTGAGATGAATATGAAGGGGGTCGTTGATCTTGTCTCAATGAAGGCACTCTACTTTGACAACGAGAGTGGCGAAGATGTCCGCATCGAGGACATTCCGGAAGATCTTGTGCCCTTGGCAACAGAAAAGCGTGAGATAATGATCGAAGCGGCATCCATGTTTTCCGATGAGCTGATGGAGGTCATCCTGGAAGAAAAGGATATCCCCGAAGAACTCATTATAGATGCCATGAGAAAGGGAACGATCTCCCGTGAACTGACGCCGGTATTTATGGGGACGGCATATAAAAACAAGGGAGTACAGCCACTCCTCGACGCCGTCACACAGCTCCTGCCCAGCCCCTCAGATATAGAAAACACGGCCCTCGATATGAGCAAGGATGAATCGCCCATAATTCTTTCCAACAACGCGGAAGATCCCACGGTGGCCCTTGCATTCAAACTGGAAGACGGTCATTACGGCCAGCTTACCTATATCCGGGTCTACCAGGGGACAGTGGCAAAGGGATCAACCATAGTCAACATACGGAGCGGAAAAAAGATAAAGGTGGGACGTGTCGCCCGCATGCATGCTGACCAGATGGAGGATATCGACGCAATCCCTGCGGGATATATTGGAGCCCTCTTCGGCGTAGACTGTTCCTCGGGAGACACCTTCGTATCCCCCGGACTGAATCTGACCATGACATCCATGTTTGTCCCCGATCCGGTGATTTCTCTTGCCATTATACCGAAGGACAACAAATCACAGATCAATATGTCCAAGGCGCTGAACCGCTTCACCAAAGAAGACCCCACCTTCAAGACCTATGTCGATGGCGAAACGGATGAAACTATCATTGAGGGAATGGGGGAGCTGCACCTTGAGGTCTATGTGGAACGCATGCGTCGGGAATACGGGGCAGAAGTGGAAACGGGAAATCCTCTCGTTGCCTTCCGCGAGACCATTACAAAAAGTGCGGAATTCGACTACATCCACAAGAAACAGACCGGCGGATCAGGGCAGTATGGCCGTATCGGCGGTTATATGGAACCGATTACGGAAACAGATTTCGAATTTGTCAACAAGATTACCGGCGGCGTCATCCCCACACAGTACATACCGGCCTGCGAAAAGGGTTTTCGCGCATGTATGGCCAAGGGACCGAAGATGGAATATCCCATAACGGGCATACGGATCGTCATCAACGACGGGGCCTTCCACAACGTGGACTCTTCCGAAATGGCATTTCAGGCAGCGGCACGGGGTGCCTTTCTCGAAGGCTATGGAAGGGCAAATCCCGTCATTCATGAACCGATCATGAAGGTGGAAGTTGAAACACCCGTCGATTTTCAGGGAGCCGTTATGGGTCTCCTCAATCAACGACGGGGAATGATCGTCGGTTCCCAGGACGAAGGGCCTATGAGTGTTATCGAGGCCCAGGTACCGCTTGCTGAAATGTTCGGTTTTTCTACCGTTCTGAGATCGGCAACACAGGGACAGGCACAGTTTACCATGGAATTTGCCCTCTACAAACGAGTCCCACAGTCCATTGCAGAAGAACTTGCGGAAAAGGCGGCAAAGAAGAAAAAGAATGTCGCCTAGAGAAGAAATGCAATGCAGAACATTGGCACAAAGAAGAGGAACCATAATCTACCTTAGAGACAGGAATGTAAACATGCTGAAACAAGACATCATCCTTAAGAGCCCGTTGGGGACAATAATCGATAAATCCTTTGACAGCGATAAGAAAGGGAACTTTTTTGCGGTACTGGCACGAGCCGGTGTCGGTAAAACGGCATTCCTTGTTCAACTGGCACTGAACGCCATGGTACGCGACAGGAACGTCCTGCACGTCAGCCTCAATGATCCCGTAAATAAGGTGACACTCCAATACAGGGAACTCTTTGACAATCTCGTCGACCAAAGCAGGGAAGAGAATATCAATGACTTATGGCACTCTATGTTGCTTCGCCGGTTTATCATGACCTTCAGGAAGACATCATTCAGTGTTCCAAAGTTCAAGGAGCGGCTCACCGATCTGACGGAACAGGAAATCTTCACACCCGATCTTCTTATAATAGACGGCCTTACCTTCGATGAAACGTTCCGGGAAAAACTGATCGCCATGAAGGAACTGGCACAGAAAAAGGCCTTTCATGTCTGGTTCAGTGTCAATGCCCACCGCCACGAAGAAAAGGACGAGAAGGGTATGCCCCTGTCATTTTCGCAGGCAGAGGACCTCTTTGATTGCGTCCTGAAGCTGAAGTCTGAGGGCACGGCGACCCATATCCAAACTGTGAAGGGTATGAAGGGATACTTTGGAACAACACCGGTTGTCCTCGACGCATCAAGCATGCTGATAAAGACTGGCAATGACGGCTGATCCTTCTACACAGATTAGAAGATCGTCCACCCTTCATTGCAGGCTGCTGTAACAAAATCCACTTACACCTTTTATGTCGACCATGGCAATTCGACAACCATGTCATCGTGGGCCTGACTCGACTGCCTTGACAATCTCTCGTGGAAAAATCATGAAAACGTTACAGATCTGAGAAAAAAGGAGGAAGATACCACAGAGTATACTCGTGGCATCTTCCTTGTACGTGGTCAATTCCGGAAGGAGTGAGGTTCCCCGCTTACAGGACAGGCGTCCCGGTAAAAATAATCAATAATCATTGATTATTCCTGCTCCTTCTCCGCCCCCGATATTTCTTCGAGGATTATTTCTAATCGTTCCAATTCCTTGCCGTATCCAGCCCAGTTCCCCTGGCTGAGATAATCTTTGGCCTTCTTATAATGTTTCAGCGCCGACATCCCGAGAGTGGAAATACCCTCACTTTGAGGAATGAACAGTGGGGAAGCCAATTGTTCCGTCGATATTTGCCCTCCCAATATATTGTTCAGGGCCTTGTCAAGATTTTCCTCCATGATGACACGATTGCTGAAGGCTACAATGACCCTTTTTAGCTCCGGTAAGGAAGCGGCCCGTGTGTCAAGCGGCGATTGTACCAGTGCGTTTCTTCCCCGTTTTTTTACGGGAGCTCCCGGTTGAGATGTGCCCTTCGCCGCTTCTTTTTCTTCCTGTATTGCCTCCAGGTAAACGGGCTCCACATAGACAAATGTATCACCGATGGGGATCGCCAAAAGATTACCCCTGATGACTCTGGAACCCCTCTGCCCCCACAGACTCAATTCCCGGGAGATCTCCGTTTGCTGATCCACCCGCGCCTCAATCTGCATCGGTCCATAGACCAGTTTTTCCTTGGGCAATTTGTAGACCAGCAGATTCCCGTAGTCGGGCAGGTCGCTTCTGGCAGCCAGCCAGCCAATCATATTATCCTTCTTTGAAGGGGTAAAAGGGGTCATCAGAAAAAACTCCTCCCTTTCCTCTTCGGGGAGTTTTATGATGATATAGTAAGGTTCCATTTTCTGGCGGCTATCGCCATACAACTCATCGGGAATTTGCCAGAGGTCTTCCTGATTATAGAATACCTGGACGTCTTCCATGTGATATTTCGCGTAGGTTTCCATCTGGATTTTAAAGAGGTCCTTTGGGTAGCGAATGTGTCTTTTTAGATCAGCGGGCATTTCATTGAAAGGCTTAAATAGACCCGGGAATATACGCGCATAGGTTTTAATGATAGGGTCTTTTTCATCGATAATGTAGTAAGCGATATCTCCATTATAGGCATCGATGGTTATCTTGACGGAATTCCGGATATAATTTAATTGTTTATTATTCAAAGGGCTGTAAGATCGAACCGAATAGGGATACATGTCGGATGTCGTGTAGGCATCCTGCATCCAATAGAGCTTTTCTCCGGAAAGAACCAGATAGGGGTCGCCATCATAATCGAGAAATGGTGCGACCAATCCTGTCCGTCTGCCGATGGGGCGGTTATACATTATTCTGCTGTCGGGGCTTAGATACGTGGTAAACAGTATCTGCGGATCCATAAACTCCAGGGCATATAAAAGCCTTCTAAAAAAAGAATTGATATGAATGCCACCCTCTCCCTGATAAGTGGCATAGACATTCTTGTCCCCCTTGGGATAGTCAAATTCCTTGGCCTTCGTCTTTACCAGAACATACTCATCCGTTTTTTCGCCATAATAGATCTCGGGGCGAGTTATCTTCAGGTCCGGTTCAAAGGAAGGCGGAAGATCTTTGATTAAGAGGCGGGGCAGTCCCTCTCTGGTCACTTCATTGACGGGGCTTGAGGCCAATCCGTAGCCATGGGTGTAGATGAGATGTCGATTGACCCAGGTATTTGCCTGCGGCGGGAGCTTATTTACCACCAACTCACGGGCAGCCAACATGACCTGTCGATACTGTTTATCGATGAGATAACGATCTACGTCTACATCGTTAAAATCGTAGTAGAGCCGTATGGATTGTATCTGCTTGTAGGTTTGGAGCAGGGGACGTTCATCCCAGATCCTGATATTCTGGATCGTTACATCATGCTTCTTGAGATCGGCGGCGCTTAATGTGTCCTTAACTTCAAAATCGACTTCTTTTATCTTATTCAGATTATATGCCTTTCGGGTATAATCAATATTGTAGGCGATGTAGGGTGATTCCTTGGCCAACTCATTGGGTTTGACAACAAATTTTTGAATCACGACGGGTAACACTGTCGAAAATACCAAGACAGCCCCTATCCAGATGGCCGCACTTACCCAGATTACTTTAATCCTGAATGTAAAGGCGTTGAGGAAAAGGACCAGGGCAAAGCCCAGAGAGGCAATGATCAGAACCTTATAGGCCAGGACCTTGATGTGGACATCGGTATAGCTGGCACCGAAAGCCGGCCCCTGTCCAGAATACAAAACACCATACATTCTGAGATAATAGCCCCAGGCCAGGAGTAGCGCAACGATTCCTCCCAGGAAAATAAGGTGTTTCTTGACTATTGGTTCCATGGTAATCTTAGGGAAGGAGGGTGGAGCACCCGCTGTCTGGCTTAATTCACCCTCTATGTGAAGGGCACCGTTTTTCAGGTACCACACCATCGTAACCACGGCAGCTATAATGACAAAAACTAATAGCCCACTTTGGACGAAACTGTAAAAAGGAAGAGAGAATAAATAAAACCCGATGTCCCTGTTAAAAATAGGATCCGTGCTGCCAAAGGGTTCTTGATAGAGATAGCGCAAGAGCATATCCCATTGGTAGGCGCCCTTTGAGGCAATAATAAAACTAAAAATCAGAAGAAAAGCTATAAGGAGAGGTTTGAAAAGCCTGCCTGAAAAGCCGAGTTGGGATGCCCAACCGTCGATAGTCTTTTGTGTCCCTCCCGACCCGGTGCCCGAGTTTAAGCGGTTGGCGGCGTAAAGGTTAAGGATTACCATAACAATTAAAATAAACCAGACAAACAAACCGAAACCGAATTTGCTTAAAAGCATGGTCCAGAAAGCAGGTGAAAAGCCCAGATTTTCAAACCATAACAAGTCGGGATAGATTGACATCCCAAACCAAAGCAATAGAACCGCGGCAAGCCCGAACCCTGAAACTATTAATTTTTTATTCATATCTTTTTCTCCTCGCCTGATAAAACCTGATGACCTGACGTGATGACTTGACAGGAACTTTCTTTTTTATGAAGGAAATACAAGAACCTGATAAGAAATTCCATTTTAGTGGATGGAGTATAAGGAAAAGGGCCGTACATGTCAATGGAATAGTGACCAAATCATACCGTATGGACAAAGCAATGGGAGAAGGTCATCATTCCGATGATGATGGAGACCGGTCATATCACACCACAAAAGGGTTACCCCCTTGGTGGAGCGGCACTCGGAGCTATGTAAACTGCTCAGATTCCTTATTCCATATATACATATGGGAATAAGACCTTACTGGAATCCACATGGCAGACCAATCCATATTCCCAAGAGATATCTGAAATCCTTTCACAAGAATGGTCAATGGGCATCGTCGCCTAAAAGACATCCTTCCGCCTCCGCAACTCGGCAAAGGGAATATGATAAGCGACGGATGTGGGTGTATGCCCCGGCACGGGGAGAACCAGTAACCCGGCGATACAGTCATCGAGTTCCCCATCCTTCCCGACTATTATATCGATGGCGGGGATGTTGCGATGCGGTCCCACCATGAGGCAACTTGTTTTTTCTTTCAACTCCTCATTACCGCCGGTGTGATCCCCGTGTTCATGCGTATTGAGGATGCATGTACACAGAAGGTTACGCCGCTCAAGTAATTCGAGTACGGGAGCAGCCTCCGATGGATCGACGACGACGGCTTCATTCCCCTGTATAAAGAGATAAATATAATTATCGTCCACCAGGATCTGCTCTATTACCCACTTCGACATACTATCCATCACGACACCCTCCCCTCGCAGCTATACATTCATAAACAATACGACAATAGAGCAGGCCACGAGACCGGCTATAAATGAAATATAGGCGAGCTGGAGATACCGATACTTCTTTGTGGCGAGAAAAACACCCAGCAGATAGAGTTCCTTCACTTCGGCAAGGTATATTTTATCGGTGTCCTTCATCATGTCTACCATCTCCCTTTCATAGTCCTCATATTCGAAGTTCACAAAATCAGCGAAAAAGAGGAGATTGAAAAAGGGGCTCTTGATGTCCGGCTTGGTATCTCGTTTTATGGTGAGCGGCATCTTGGGCATAACTGCATAAATGGCCAGGAAAATTGTGGAGAGGCAGAAAATAATCAGGACAATGACGGCCACCTTGAGGGTGGGATTCATTGTATGTGGAACAGCCATGGTCAATACCACCGATGCTATGGTGAGCAGCATGTTTGCCTTCAGATCCACCATAGAACTGAGTTGTACGTGATGCATCCTCGTCTGTCTCAGCATATGGTCGAGGCTTACGCTCGGTTCAATCTTCTTCATATGTTACACACTCCTTTGTTGATACTCCCCTTTGTTGGGAATAGGATGTTCTTACTCGCTCAATGACCTCTCCGAAAACAGCGCGGAATGGGCTCGCCCTTCAATTCAAGGGGGAGCGTCATGCTGTAATAATCCTTGGAATCGGTGAATGCACCGGTGAAAGACCGAGAAATAATAAAATAATCGAACAACTAAGGAATATGAGTACTTTATTTTTTGTCTTTTTTATACCACACACCTCTACGCAAGAGACTTGCCCCACTATCCCATGAATCTGAATAACTGACGTCTCAGGGACTCAATACGTCCCCTATTTGCCGTCAGCGCTAGTATCTTTTCCGCCCCTTCCTTGGCCTTTTTCTTCTTTTTCTTTTCGCCCTCATCATTTTTGTAGGACATAGTAACCACTTCCGCATCGGTAAGAAAGTCGAGGGCGTTGCGGTAATTCGACTGTGAGAGGGCCTCGGCCTTCGATACCTCTCCCTTTTTGTACATCTTGATTCCCAGCTTATGGATCTTGCGAATGAGATCCTTTTCCCGTCGTTCCCTGTTTTTCAGATAAGAACACCCACGGATCGTAATCCAGTATGATTCAATATAATTGCTGATAAGGCTGGCAAAGGGCATCAGGTTTATTCTCCCCTTCCCCTTTATCTCTATCCATGCACGTCCATCGTTTTCATGCCCCACTATCATGCCCTTGTCGTGTATATAGGTAAGGACCTCATTTACCTCTTCCACATCATCGATATTGTCTGCGAAGATAAATTCGTGCCGGAAGAGCCGTTTGAAAAAGCGGTAGTCCTCTATTATTCCCGACAGGGAAATCTCGTCGCTATCATTGGAAAGGATGGACGTGGCAACAAAAGAAAGGGAAACGAGGAAATGCATTATATTATTTTTATAGTATTCCAGAGTTAATCGTTTCCCCTCCTCTTCAATGGAGTATACGACCTCTTCGAATTCATCCTCTTCATCCTCCTCCACCCCCATCTTCGATATGAGACCGGAGGATTCAAAGAAATCAAGGGCGTTATTGAGGGCCTTCCCCCTGTTTGCCAGGGAGTAAGAGAATTTCACCTTTCGGTGATCAAGGTAGTCATAAAACTCGTCCATGAGATGCATGAGATCATTGTGTGATATGCCGCGTTTGTAGTGGCTGAGCAGTCCCACCGCAACCAGAGAGAAGGGGGTAACAACGGATATCTTGTTGATCCTGTCTGCAATATCATAGCCCATCTTCCTATAGAGGCTCCGCCTTTCATCGATCGTCATGTCATTGATATACTTATCCTGAGAGTCAAGGTAGGCCTTTAACATGATCGGTTCGCCTATGTTGAGGTAGACACTTCCGTACCGCTTTTTCAGAATGTTTCTGCTCTTGATCAGGGATGACGCCTTTTCCCGTACCTTTTTACCCCCTTCCAGCTCCTTGAGATAGGATTTTTCCTCAATAACCCTATCGTACCCTATGAATACGGGAATGATGGCCAGATCATCATAATAACTCTCTCTGAAGGCCTGGATAACAATGGAGAGGAGACCGTATTTGGGCATTACCATCTTCCCCGTCCGGCTCCTCCCGCCTTCGATGAAAAACTCCACAGTCAGCCCCTCCTGCAGCAATACCTTCATGTATTTTGCAAAGACCTGGCCGTAGAGGTAATTCCCCCGGAAACTCCTGCGCAAAAAGAATGCCCCTATTTTCCTGAAGATATGGCCGAAGGGC
This sequence comes from uncultured Syntrophaceae bacterium, assembly GCA_964394725.1. Classification (GTDB taxonomy): domain Bacteria; phylum Desulfobacterota; class Syntrophia; order Syntrophales; family UBA2210; genus JAFGPZ01. The sequence goes on along the minus strand of CAYMYS010000010.1, from coordinate 12,267 downwards.
CAGAAGAGCATATTGGTGCCGGCGGCTACAAAGGGCATCTGAATTTTATTGTGGTAGAAAACGTATGAGAGGATGAGATAATCAATATGGCTTCGATGGCAGGGAACGACGACGATGGGCATTTTTTTGGAAACCTCCCGTATCCGTGCCAGCCCCTCTCTGTCGATGACGATGCCGTCATAGATGTTATTCCATAACCATGTAAGGAACCGTTCCATTATAACGATATAGATCTCTGCATAGTTGGAGGCAATCTCATAGAGGTATTTTTTTGCCTCCTTGACCACTTCCTTGTAATCCTTTTTTTCGGACAATGCCACATTCTTCATGTCTTCAACGAGCCCGTCGTCTCTCACGACCATACCGATGATCTCTTCTCTCGATTTCAATATAGGTCCCACGATAGAACGTTTTTCTCCGTTGATTCGCTCTATCAATTCTCTCCTCAGGAGGTATGACATGGAGTCGAGAGACTTGTCCCTGTGGTCGGCTATGAACTCGGCAAGATTGACCACTTCCGATGAAACGACAAAGGCCCTCTTTGAGAATCGAAAGAAGGTGATCAACCTCCTCACCCTGCCGGGATTCTCTGTCTCGCCGAAGAGAATATTAAGCCAGGATTCTTTTTTCATTTCCCTCTTTCGGCTGTAGGCTATCATTTCGGGCACGACAAAAACAGGCACATCAAGCTCGCGCTGTGCCTTGATCAACTCGACCAGAGGATCTTTTGAGTACTTGCTTCCGATGAATTCGGAACCGCGCAGATATATGATGGAACTTTTTCTGTCTTTCGTTATTCTCTTTAAATATTCCCTTTTATAGGGGTTGTGAAAGAGTCGTGAGGGGATTGTTCGTAAGGCCATAAGAAAGGGTTGCCAGAGTATCATCCCAATGCCATGACAGTAATCGGGCCTCACCAGATCATGTCTCTTGCAGATATTCGAAATGATCAGTGAGTTGAGCTGGCTCTTGTTTTTCAGGGCATAGATCACCACACCCCTTTTGGGAAGCTCGCGAACCAGTTCCACGTATTCTTCGTCTATCTTTACCCTGGACAGAATTCTGCCGAATAATCCAAGAATGGAATATTTCTCCTGCTCAAAGAACGAGCCCGAATAATATTCCCCGATTTTCGCAGCCAGTGACTCTACCTTTGATGTGACGAACATAATTTCCCTATTGAACGGTCTATCTCTTTCCCGCAGGGTCTATTCCGACGGCCTCGGGAATGTTCTATAGTGTGAACATTGAAGCTCCCCGCCGCAGGGAACACCACATACGCTCGCTGTCCAGTCCACGCGTTTAGTCGTTGTTTGCCTGGAGATATTCGGGAAACCTCTTCCTCATGTAGGTCTCCACATATTCTTCGATATCGGAGGCTACGGAAAAGGTCATAACCTTTTGCAATAGTTTTTTGGATTCCTCCAGTGTTGATTCCCGTATAATCCTCTTTACACGCGGTATCGCCAGCGGGGTCATGCTCAATCCGTCCAGTTCAAAACCGATCAAAACCATCGTACAGAGAGTGTCACCGGCCATTTCACCACACATGTTCACCTTTATCCCCGCATTGTGTCCGGCATCGACGACATGTTTGATTAATTTCAATATGGCGGGGTGGAGGGGTCGGTAGAGATAGCTCACCCTCTCATTGACCCGGTCAATGGCTAGGGCATACTGAATCAAATCATTGGTCCCTATACTGAAGAAATCCACTTCCTCGGCAAGGTTTTCCGCCATCATAACGGCAGAAGGAACCTCTATCATGATCCCTATTTCTATGTTATCGTTTGCGGGCACCCCTTCAGATCGGAGCTCCGCTTTCACTTCTTCAACGATCTTCTTTGCGGCCCTCAGTTCCTCTACTCCCGATATCATGGGAAACATGATGCCCATCCTGCCATAGACACTTGCACGCAAAATAGCCTTGAGCTGAACCCTGAATAATTCCACTTCCCTCAGGCAAAGTCTGATGGCCCGTAACCCCATGGCCGGGTTTATCTCCTCAGCCAATCTGGGATCGGACATGAACTTGTCGCCGCCGAAATCAAAGGTCCTGATGGTGGCCCATTCAATCCCCTCACCCTCAATGACACATTTGTAATTGGAAAAATGTTCTTCCTCCGTAGGCAGCCGTTTTTTATTGACGTATATAAACTCGGTCCTGTAGAGACCCACACCATTCGCTCCGTGTATAACTGCTGAAGGAATCTCCTCGATAAACTCTATGTTCGCCCCTATATGAATAGAATAATTGTCCTTTGTAGTGGCCGAAAGATGGGCATCCTTCAGAAGGTCTTCCTCTCGTGTCAGGAAATGCCGCTTTTTGTTCTCGTACCGTTTCAGTATGTCGGGTGATGGATTAATAATGACCACACCCGAATTGCCATCGACGATGATCGTATCGTTGGTTGCTATCTCGGAGGTTATCCGTTCCAGACCAACGACAGCCGGAATCTCTATCGATTTCGCAATGATTGCGGTGTGCGACGTCTTGCCCCCCATATCGATGGCAAAACCGAGAATCTTCTCCTCCGACATCTGCGCCGTATCGGCAGGCGACAGGTCTTTGGCAATAATGATAACCTCTTCATCAATATCGGAGATCTTCTCGTGTTTTTTACCCGAAAGGTTTCTCAATATCCTCTGGGCAACATCTTCAACATCTTTGATACGCCCCCTCAGATACTCGTCGGCCATGCCTTCGAATATTGCTCTATATCCTTCAATGGTCTTTTTCAGGGCCCACTCGGCATTGATATTTTCTTCTTCCAAATTCTTTTCCGTTTTCTTGATAAACACCTTGTCCCTGAGGAGCATGATGTTGATATCAATAAACATGGGGCCGATACCTTCCAGGTCCTTCAGCTTCTTCTTAATATCCGAGAGTTCCTTTTCCGAATCCTCGAGGGCCTTGTGAAACCGCTTCACCTCATCGGGAACATGCGCCTTACTGCTCAGCACGTACTGGGGCACTCGAACCTCTTGACGGCTCAACACATAGGCCTTGCCGCACACTATTCCCGGTGAAACGCCAATCCCTGTCAGCACGACAGTCTCTCTTAATTCCTCTGTATCCAACTTACATCTCCCCAAACTTGTTTTCTATGAGTTCACATAGCTCATCAATGGCCTTCCGTGCATCCACACCATCAACCTCCATGGTAAGGCTGCTCCCCTTGGGACATGCCAGAACAAGAATATCCAGTATGCTGCTCCCATCGGCCTGCATACCGTCTCTTTCAAAAACTATTCGTGACTGATATTTGTCCGACACCTTTACTATCTTTGCCGCCGCCCGGGCATGCAGTCCCAACTCGTTTTTTAATGTGACTCTTTCTACTATCCTCATATTATTATAACCGCTACCATAATCACAACAGTTGATCCGTAAAGCAGGACAAAGGGAGATAACCCCTTCTCCATCAACCAGGAAAAGAGAAGAATTGCGACAAGCACCAGGATACTTCCCCAAAAACCAAAAGATTTCACTCCCGGAAAGGGAAGAATGATCATGAGGGTTACCGTCAAAAGGGCGAGCAGAAAGAGGGATGCCCACCGAATCTTTCTGGACATGTCGGGCAGATTCATGGTCTTTAAAAATTCAATCGCTCCTCGACCATTTCTGTAGCCCTCGATAAAACCCTTTATTCGAACCCATAAATGTATGGCATTATATATTACTATGGAAACTATCGGCGCAACTATGAACCCCTTGACTGCTATGATGACACCCACGATAAGAGACAGTGGCCGTAATGCACCCCAGAAGAATGGATCGCCTATAGCGGCATAGGGCGACATGATGCTCTTCTTCAGCGTAACCGCTTCGGGACAATCACCCCCCGGGCACTCCTCTTCAAGCTTTACTACAGAACCGATTATGGCCCCAGTCATGTAGGGATGTGAATTAAACAGTTGGACATGCCTTTCCAGTATCCGAGCAGTCCTCTTCCTGCCGCCTCCCAATCTCTTGACGAGGGGAATCAGGGCATATGCAAAGCCTATATTTTGCATATGCGAAAAATTAAATGACGATTCTATAAAAAGGGACCTTAAGAAGATCTTTAGCAGATCGATTGTCCGCATTGCACTAGATTCCTTATACTTTTCACTTAACTTTGATATTTCTAACATGATAACTATATTAAGTCAATTCTTATAGAGACATGAAGGGCATCTGCTTACTTTTTTGTTGACAGGGAAATCAATTTTTGTTAGTAAACGCCAGTCTCAGCGGAATGTTGCAACAGAGGGGTTGCATGTATTCATCTTATTGATGAAGGCAACCCTTTTTTTAGATGCAGATTCAGAGTCTGAAGGCGACATCGTCAGTCTGTGAATCTGACAACCTGAATACTAAACAATATAACATAGAGAGGGGGAATGATACCCATGCTTTGTCAAACAGTTAAAGAAGGAAGTGAATGTACCTTTATGACCCAGAAGGGATGCAGCTTTAACGGAGGTTCCTGTCATACAATAATCGATGAATGCGGAGAATGTGCAAATATTATAGAATATGGTACCGGAAAATACTGTCGACTCTACCCTGATCCGGCCAGTAAATGGTCTTTCGGAGGGTGCCCTTCGGCAACACACAATAAAGTTGCCAAGGAAGAAACGGCACAGAAGATCAATCCGCTGAAGGCCTCGAAAAGAGGAAATAAGAAATAGAATTGGCTTCTTATATGAATCTATAAAAAAGGGCCGGTTATGTGAACATAACCGGCCCTTGAAGTTCTCATTCCAGAGGGCTTTCAGTCGTGAGCTCTGAAGTTTATATCCTGACTTAAGAAAAACTTATCCAAGAATCTTCTTTATCTTTTGAAGTCCCTTCTTGACTTCTACCAGCCTTTGGTATGTTTCATCCCGCTGACTGGAGGCCTCCCGCTTCATGTGGGCCAGCCGCTTTTTCGCCCCCGCTATGGTAAACATCTCTTTATAAAGGAGATTTCTGATGGTGAGCAATTCGTCCACATCCTTTTTGCGGTAGAGGCGCTGATCCGACCTCGTTCGCACCGGCTGTACCGTCTTGAATTCCGACTCCCAGTACCTGACAACATAGGGCTCCACCTCGAGTATCTTGCTGACCTCTCCAATACGAAAATAGTTCTTGTCGGGAATCGTGTCACTCATGAGTCAGATTCTTCCTCAAATGGGTCTGAGGGTTAATCTTGGATCAGTGTTTTCCGTAAGACCTGGCTCGGCTTGAAGGTCACAACCTTCCTGGCGGAGATTTCTATTTCATCGCCTGTCTGAGGATTCCGCCCCTTTCGGGCCCTCTTTTCATGTACAACAAAATTTCCAAATCCGGATATCTTTACGCTTTCACTGCGGGACATGTTTGCCTTCATGATATCAAAAACCGATTCCACAATCTCTGCGGAATCCTTTTTTGAATAACCAAGCTTCTCCTGAATATTTTGTATGATATCGGCCTTGGTCATGTTCCCCTCCTATCCAAGAATACTATCCCTCGGCACCCCTGATTTTGGCGCCCGTAGTTTTTACAATCTCTCCAACTATTCTATCTTGGACCTTATTTACTTCATCATCGGTAAGAGTCTTGCCGGAAGAACGGTATGTAAATCTGATGGCAAGGCTTTTCATTCCCTCGGGGATTCCCTTGCCGGCATAAACATCGAAGATAGACACATCTTCCAGCATAGTACCAGCCCCCTCCCCATTTTCCAGTGCCATTTTCACCATATCATGCCCCTTTATAGCACGATCAACGACAAAGGCAACATCTCTCGATACGGAGGGAAACTTGGGGATCTCCCTGTAGAGGATATCATCGGAAAAGAACTCCATAAGTAGTGACAGGTCGAGTTCACACACCACCGCTCTCTCGCCTATGTCTACACTCTCTAAGACCTTGGGATGGACCTCTCCCATAGACCCGACAACCTTTTCATTGGCCACCACCAAGCAGGATCTCCCGGGATGGAGGAAGGATATATCGTTAACAGTCCTGAATTCAACTTCAGCAATCTTGAGTGCCTCCAAGAGGCCCTCAACGGCTCCCTTAAGATCAAAAAAGTCGGCATTAAGCTCCTTGAAGTGCCACGATTTTCTGTATCTTGCTCCCGTGATAAGGGCCGCGATTTTCTCCCTTTCCCGGGGAAGTTTCCCTGAACCCGAATCTATAAAGATATTGCCTCTCTCGAATATCTTCAGATCGGGATTGCCTACATTAATATTTTTTCTGGCAGTTTCCAGAAGGCCGTAGACGAGCCCCGTCCTCATAACAGACATATCTTCAGAAAGTGGGTCCCGCAGCCGCACCATTCGGCGGCATTCATCTCCTTGGGAAAGTTCGAGCATGTTTACCGACTCGGGGGTTGTAAAACTGTAATTGATAACCTCGGAATAACCATATCCATTGAAAACATTCATTATCTTGTTTGCAACGGTCTTCTTCTCATCCCCTATCTTTTCCGCCACAGTGAGAGAAGGAAGAGAGATGGGAATATTCTCATAACCCCTGATCCGTGCAATTTCCTCGATAAGGTCTATCTCCCTGAAAATATCGATGCGGAATGTGGGGGGGGTGACGAGATAGTTCCCCTTTTCATCCACAGTAACATCCATCTCGAGGGCCTTAAGGATACCTTCCATCTCTGTCGCACCCAGTTCTGTGCCGAGGATCTCATTGACCCGATTCACACGGAGCGGAACATTCCTTACCGCCTCCAGTTTATTGGGGTACTGGTCAATATATCCCTTGCAGACAGTTCCACCGGAAAGATCTGCTATGAGCTGGGCCGCCCTGTCCAGTGCCCTGGTAACACCCTCGGGATCTATCCCCCGTTCAAAGCGAAAGGCGGCATCGGTGCTCATCCCCAGGGTCCGTGAACTCTTTCGTATGGATGAAGGATTAAAATAGGCGCTTTCCAGGAGGATCGTTTCGGTATCTTCCTCCACTTCGGAATTGAGTCCGCCCATGATACCGGCAACTGCAACGGGTTTGACACCGTCACATATCATAAGGGTGTCGGCCCTCATGACCCGTTCCTTTTCATCGAGGGAGACAAATTCTTCACCCTCCCCGGCACCGCGTACGACGATTCTTCCCTCTTCAAGGAATCGGAAATCGAAGGCGTGCAACGGCTGCCCCAGTTCCATCATTACAAAGTTTGTTACATCGACTATATTATTGATTGCCCGCAGTCCCACCGCTTCCAGTCTTCTCTTCATCCACTGAGGCGAGAACCCGATTTTGATATTCTTTACGACCCTGGCGGTATATCGGGGGCAAAGATCGGGACGTATAATATCGACGGAGGTAATGTCTCGAATATCCTCGGTTCCTTCTGAAAAGACTATTTCGGGATACCTGACCCTCTTCCCCGTCATGGCGGCAATCTCCCGCGCTATTCCCACCATGCTGAGACAATCGGAACGGTTCGGTGTAATGGCCACATCGAGGACGACATCTCTCAGATCCAGCGCCACTGAGAGATCTTCACCTAGATTCAGGTCTGACGGCAATACCATAATGCCTGAGGCATCGTTACCAATCTCAAGCTCTTCCTCGGAGCAGAGCATCCCTTCGGACAATTCTCCTCTGATCTTTGAATGTTTTATCGAATAGCCACCCGGTATCGTTGCCCCGACCCTGGCAAAGGGAACGAGAATCCCCTCGGCAACATTGGGTGCGCCACAGACCACGGGATAGGTACGATCACCGGTTGAGACCTCACACAACGACAGTTTATCGGCATTGGGATGGGGCCTTATGGAGAGTATCCTGGCAACGACAACATCTGTAAAATCGGGACCTGTCTCATCGACAGACTCAACCTCTATTCCCGCCATGGAGAGTTTTTCTGCAACCTCTCCGGGACTTATATCTATATCGACATAATCTCTCAACCATTTAAGACTGACTAACATACTGTAAAGACTCTCCTAGAATTGTTCCAAAAAGCGCTGGTCATTTTCAAAAAACAACCGGATATCCGATATGCCGTATTTGAGCATGGCAATCCGTTCCACTCCCAGACCGAAGGCAAAGCCGGAAATCTCTTCGGCGTCGTATCCGACCACCTTGAAGACCTCGGGATCGACCATGCCGGATCCGAGGATTTCAATCCATCCACTCTGCCCGCATACGCGGCAGCCCGAGCCTCCGCACATAACACATTGTATATCCACTTCGGCACTGGGTTCGGTAAAGGGGAAGAAGCTGGGTCGAAATCTCAGTTTCGTATCCTTGCCGAAAATCTCTTGAAGGAAATAGGTGAGGACACCCTTCAGATCACCAAAGGTGACCCCCTTATCGACGAGGAGACCTTCAACCTGGTGAAACATGGGGGTGTGAGAAATATCCGAATCGGGACGGTATACCTTTCCAGGTGACAGTATCCTTACGGGTGGACGCTGCTTTTCCATTATCCTTACCTGAACGGGAGAGGTATGCGTGCGGAGGACTATGGTATCCTCCACATAAAAGGTATCGTGCATGTCACGCGCCGGATGATCCGGGGGAATATTGAGGGCTTCGAAGTTGTAATAGTCGAGTTCGACTTCAGGACCCTTGACGATAGAAAAGCCGAGACTCGAAAAGATTGTACAGATCTCGTTATCAACCTGCGTAATGGGGTGAAGCTTCCCGTATCGCAATGTCCTTCCCGGAAGGGTTACATCTATCTCCTCCTTATGAAGGGCATCATATTTTTCCCGGGATTGGATAGCCTTCAGGGCTTCATCGAGCCGTTGCGCAATGGACTCCTTTATATCATTTGAGAGCTTTCCCAGAGCGGGTCTCTCGTCAGGGGGAACATCCTTCAATCTCCGGAGGGCATCGGTAAGGAGCCCCTTCCTCCCGAGGTACCTGGTTCGTATGGCAAGAAACTCTTCTATCTTGTTTGCAGATGCTATCTCCCCCTCCGCCTTTTTCTGGAGTTCATCGAGGGCCTCTCTCATGCAGTCTGTTCACCTTTCGCAGCCATATCAACAATCTGAGTAAATGCCCCCGGATCGTTCACCGCAAGGTCTGCCAGTATCTTTCTGTCCAGCTCCATACCTGTCTTCTTCAATCCGTTTATCAATCTGCTGTATGTTACACCGTTCAGGCGGGCGGCTGCGTTTATCCTTGCTATCCATAGCTTCCTGAAATCTCTCTTCCGGACCTTCCGATCCCTGTAGGCAAATTTCATTGCCCGCATTACCGATTCTTTGGCAAGCCCGTATAACCTGCTCCTGGCTCCAAAAAAGCCCTTAGCCAGTTTCAGGATCTTTCGCCTTTTTTTCTTTGCGTTGATACTCCTCTTTACCCTGGACATGTCCTATATATCTCCCATCTGATTTGTACGAAATTAAGCGTAAGGAATTAATCTCTTGATCCCTACCATATCCCTCTTGTCGAGAACACCCGATTTCCTCAGACTTCTCTTCCTTTTCCGTGTTTTCTTGGTCAGGATATGACTCGCATAAGCCTTGTTTCTTTTAACTTTTCCCGATGCGGTAAGCTTAAATCTCTTCGCAGCACCTCTATGTGTTTTAATCTTTGGCATTCAGTCACCTACCTCTACATTTTATCGTTATTTCTTGGGAGGAGATACGATCATAATCATGTTTCTCCCCTCGCGCTTCGGGGGCTGATCGATTACGCAAGATTCACCCAGCCGATCCTTCATATTCTCCATTATCTGTCGTCCCTTTTCGGAATAGACTATCTCGCGCCCCCTGAACATCATCGTTATTTTTACCTTGTTATTCTGTTCCAGAAAACGCGCTATATGACGGAGCTTGACCTGCAGGTCATGTTCCTCTGTCTTGGGCCTGACACGGATCTCTTTCAACTGCACGGTACTTGCGCTTTTTTTCGCTATAGTCTGCTTTTTGCTGCGCTGGTAGCGATATTTCCCATAGTCCATTATCCGACATACCGGAGGCGAAGAATTCGGTGCTACCTCCACTAAATCAAGGCTGGCCTTTTCCGCTTCCTGGAGGGCCTGCGACATAGGTAGAACACCCAGTTGCTCTCCATCCGCACGGATTACACGTACCTTGTCGACCCTGATTTCGGCATTAATTCTTAGATTCTTAGCTATGTGTCACCTCCATGATTTACGGTTGATCTTTCTATCTCCCGTTTTTTCTACTTATAGATGCTGCACTTTTCTTTTATAATAGCAGAAAATTCTTCTACTTTCAACGATCCCAGATTCTTCCCGTCTCTCTGCCTGGGCGCAACTGTACCGGATTCCATCTCCCTGTCGCCTATAACGAGCATATAGGGGACCTTCTGCATCTGCCCTTCCCGTATCTTGAAGCCCAGCTTTTCGTTTCTGAAATCACTCTCGACGCGCACATCGCTATCGACAAGCTTTCTGTATACCTCTTCGCCGTAAGGTATGTGCCTGTCCGTAACAGTAAGTATAACAGCTTGCGTCGGCGAAAGCCATACGGGAAATGCCCCGGCATAATGTTCTATCAGGACTCCCATAAATCTCTCAATAGCGCCAAGTATAACACGGTGAAGCATGACGGGTCTGTGTTTTTCGCCATCGGCTCCGATGTAGTTCAAATCAAATCTTTCGGGGAGCGTGAAATCACACTGAATGGTTGCGCACTGCCACTTTCTCCCCAGGGCATCCTTCAACTTAAAATCTATTTTCGGTCCATAAAATGCCCCATCACCCTCATTGATATCATAGATCATCTCGTTATCCTTGAGGGCCTGATCGAGGGCTATCGTGGCCATCTCCCAATCCGCATCGGATCCGATCGATTTGTCGGGTCTCGTACTCAGTTCCACTTCATAATCGAAGCCGAAAATCTTCATGGTGTAGTCGACAAGATCGGCAATTCCCCTGATTTCACTATTGAGCTGGTCCGGTGTGCACAATATATGGGCATCATCCTGGGTAAACTGACGTGCCCGCATGAGGCCGTGGAGGACTCCCGTCTTTTCATGCCTGTGAACGGTGCCAAGCTCAAAGTATCTGATAGGGAGATCGCGGTAACTCCTGATCCGTGATTTGTAAATGAGCATGTGGGACAGACAGTTCATCGGTTTTAAGCCATAGGTCTGTCCATCCACCTCGGTATAATACATATTTTCACGGTAGTGATCGAAATGCCCTGATCTCTTCCAGAGGTCGCCCTTCAGTATCTGCGGTCCCATGACGATACCGTAGCCACGCTTCAGGTGCTCCTTCTTCTCCCAATCCTCAATAATCGTCCTGAGAAGGGCCCCCTTGGGATGGAATATAATAAGACCGGGACCGACCTCGTCATTCATCTGAAAAAGATCAAGCTCCCTGCCCAATTTTCTGTGGTCTCGTTTTTTTGCTTCCTCGATCAAGACGAGATAATCGGCAAGCTCCTTCTCCGTGGCAAATCCGGTGCCGTAAATGCGCTGGAGCATCTTATTCTTCTCGTCACCGCGCCAGTATGCCCCCGCCACAGTGAGAAGTTTGAAGGCCTTTATCATACCCGTCGACGGCACATGAGGCCCCCGGCAGAGATCAACAAAGTCTCCTTGGCTGTAAAGCGACACATGGTTCACATCTTCGGGAAGATCATTGATGAGTTCAACCTTGTAGGTTTCTCCCTTTTCCTGAAAGAGGGAAATCGCCTCATCCCTGGAAACCTCCCTCCGCGTGAAGGGATGGTCCGCGGAAATGATCTCCTTCATTTTCTCTTCGATCTTTTCAAGATCTTCGGGAGTAAAGGTATCGGCATACTCAAAGTCGTAGTAGAAGCCGTCCTCTATGGACGGTCCTATGGTAACCTTGACACCTGCGAAGGTATCCTGCACCGCCTGGGCCATGACATGGGATATACTGTGTCGCAGTATATCCAGCCCCTCTTTATCCTTCACATCCACGAATTCTATGGATGCGTCTTCGGTGACGCCATGCGAGAGATCAACAAGGGTACCGTCGATTCGTGCACCCACGGTTGAACGAAGCAGTTTTTTCCTCCACGTGGAAATGATGTCGCTTACTGTCTCTCCCGACTGGTGCTTCTTTGTAACACCATTGGGAAGTGTAACGGTTATGTCTCCCATAATAATTTTTCCAACCTACAAGGCAAGGCCTTGTACATACCACGGACATTGCCATATTTTCAATTTGTTAGGAATTCGCAATCAAAGAATTGCCGACAACAACATCTACCACGAACACTCCAGGGTCAGACCAAAGAAAGGGCAACCCGTGGTGATGCCCTTTCAATAACGTTCCCACCATCACATAAATGGTAGGCACGCAGGGATTTGAACCCTGGACCCCCACCGTGTCAAGGTGA
>CAYMYS010000009.1:34931-46939 GCA_964394725.1 uncultured Syntrophaceae bacterium | reverse complement strand
CAATACTGGACTCCCGAGGGAATGACAGAACGTGAGGTCACAATCTACCCCGTCCGGGCAAGCTCCAGTCGCCCCTCCCATCTTCGCAACAGGACCTCCTTGAGGATCTGATTTCCCGGTTTTTCAAGGTGCGGATCATCGGCAATGACTGAAAAGGCCTCTCGCCTGGCATCATTCAGGAGCCTTCCATCGCGCACTATATTTGCAATCCTGAAGTCGGGAAGACCCGATTGCCTGATTCCCATAAACTCACCAGGTCCCCTGATGGAGAGATCTTCTTCGGCGATTTTGAAACCATCGTTTGTCTGCTCCATAATGCGCAATCTCTTCCGTGCATCCTCGGAACCCATGTGATTGGCGATGAGGATACAATAGGATTGCATATCTCCCCTGCCGACTCGGCCACGTAACTGATGGAGCTGCGACAGACCAAATCGTTCGGCGTGTTCTACAACCATGAGAGACGCCGAGGGGATGTCTATTCCCACCTCAATGACCGTTGTCGCAACGAGTATATCCAGATTCTTCTCTAAAAAGGAGGTCATTACGGCATCTTTCTCTGCGCTCTTCATCTTTCCATGAATCAATCCAACGGTATAGTCGGCAAATATGTCGCTCTGAAGGTGAGCGGCCATCGTGGTGGCATCCTTGAGATCAAGCTTTTCCGATTCCTCGACGAGGGGGTATACGATGAAGGCCTGATTCCCCGTTTCTATCTCTTTTCTTATGACGTCGTATACTTTATGGCGATCCTTTTCGTAAAAGAGACTTGTCTTAATGGCCATCTTTCCCGGAGGCATTTCATCGATTACGGATATGTCGAGATCTCCATATACAGTCATTGCCAGCGTCCTGGGGATAGGCGTGGCGGTCATGACGAGAACATCGGGATTTGTCCCCTTTTCTCGCAGTGTTGCCCTCTGGATAACTCCGAAACGATGCTGTTCGTCAATCACGACAAGACCGAGTTTTTTGAATGATACATCCTCCTGGATCAATGCGTGCGTTCCAATGACGATATCGATATCCCCCTTTTCGATCCCTTCAAGGACTGCTTTACGTTCCACTTTCTTCATATTGCCTGTAAGGAGGACAGGTTCCAGACCAATAGCATGGGACCAATGTCTGATGTTTCTGTAGTGCTGGGCGGCCAGAATCTCCGTCGGCGCCATGATGGCCGACTGGTAGCCCGATTCGCATGCCGTCACCATCGCCGCCATTGAAACGGCCGTCTTGCCGCTGCCCACATCGCCCTGGAGTATCCTGTTCATGGGGTATTCCTTGCTCATGTCGGCCTCTATTTCACCGATAACCCGCTTCTGGGCCGCCGTCAATTCAAAGGGGAGGATACCGTAGAATCTATCCATCATTTCCCCCCCTGTCTTGAAGGAGAGCCCCTTTTCCATTATGTTTGATTCCTTTTTGAGTGCCATTCCCATTTCGAAAAAGAAGAATTCATCGAATACAAGACTTCTCTGTGCCGTTGTTTTAAACTGGTTTAGTGCTTCGATGTTTTCGTCGGAGTCGGGAAAATGTACATTCCTGATGGTCTGTCCTATATCGGAAAGCCTGTTTCTATCCAATATGTTTTGGGGAATGGGACTGACTATACAGTCGGCGTAAGTACTTACTACCTCTGCCATGAGCCGTCTCAGGTATTTTTGATGAAGCCCCTCCGTTTCGGAATATATGGGAATAATTCTCTTGAAATGGACGGATTCATTATCCTCTTCGTCAAGCCGTTCGTAATCGGGGTGGATCATGTCTTTTCCGTACAGGTTAATTTTCACTTCACCCGTAAGGATAAAGCTCTTTCCCTTCTTAAAGGTATTCTTCAGGTATCCGGTGTTTCCCCTGAACCATTTTGCAGTAAGGAGACCCGTTCCATCATCGAAGGTTACCTCAAATATCTTTCTGTATCTGTAGCCCTTTACCTCGGAACCGATAACAGTCCCCACAATGGTTTCCCTTTTGCCGGGTACTAACTGAGATATTTTCTTTAAAAATCTTCGGTCTTCATATCTTCGGGGAAGGAAATAGAGCATGTCTTCCACTGTTTTAATGCCTTTTTTCTCGAGTAAGAGAGCAATCTTCGGTCCCACACCCTTGATAGTATGAACGGGAAGTGAGAGGCGATTGAAACATTCCCGCAACCGATTCAGTTCCTCGGTGCCGGATATTGCCGGGTTCGGTGATGACTCTATGGATTGTTGTGTAGATAAATCCTTGAAAAGCACTATCAAATGGAGTGCCTCTGTTATACGCTTCTTTTTGCCCTCTTCGGAAGAGGAATCGAACCCGGTAAAGGTATTCTCGAGTTTAGATATAATATCCAAACATGTAAGATCGGATGGTTGGGTAATGTTTTTCAGTTTGAGAAGAAAGTTCACAATGGTCGCCTCAAGGTTTTTGACGAGGGAAAGGTTTTTGAATGATTCCTTCGATGAAAACATAAGCGGCGCTTCAAGTTTAAACAAAATATCTGTAAAATTATCCATAATACCTTACCTTTACCAGACCTCCCTGTGGCTGAAAAGCATGTAACTTACTAACAAATATAGTGATAATTTACAAGGAAGGATTTGACTTTTAGCATGGATTGCGTTACTGAGTGATGATTAGTTAATCGAGTGATTGGAGAAGAAATCAGACCATGTTGAAATACAGGGATGCAGGTGTAGACATAGAAAAGGCCAATATGTTCGTCGAGAAAATTAGGCCCTTCATCAAATCGACTTCTCGAAAGGGAGTCATGGGAGACATAGGCGGATTTGGCGGGCTTTTCAACCTGGATACGAGAAAGTATAAAAATCCGGTACTCGTCTCGTCCACCGACGGCGTGGGGACAAAGCTGATCATCGCCGGAATGATGGACAAACACGACACCATCGGCATCGATCTTGTCGCCATGAGCGCCAATGACCTCATAGTTCAGGGGGCGGAACCGCTCTTTTTCCTCGATTACATCGCTACAGGGAAAATTGATGTCGCAAGAAACGTGGCGATAGTGAAGGGTATTGCCGAAGGGTGCGTTGAAGCCGGATGTGCACTGATAGGTGGCGAAAATGCGGAAATGCCGGGTCTTTACCAGGGGAATGACTATGACCTTGCAGGATTCTGTGTGGGAGTCGTAGAATCTGATAAGATAATCGACGGTTCCGAAGTGAGCGTGGGAGATAAAATTGTAGGACTGGCATCGAATGGCATACACAGTAACGGCCTTTCACTGGCCAGAAAGGTATTTTTTGAAAAACTGAATCTCGCCGCTGCTGATGGGATAGATGGCATCGATGGTCCTATCGGTGGGGAACTCCTTCGACCGACCAAGATTTACGTGAAGGCTATTTTGAATATTCTGCGTGATTTTTCGGTCAAGGGTATAGCACACATAACGGGCGGAGGATTCATAGAGAATATACCCCGCACGCTGCCGGGACGGTGTAAGGCGGTAATCTCCGACGGCAGTTGGAATATCCCCCCCCTGTTTAAACTCCTTGAAGAAAAGGGGGAAATCAGCAGGAAGGAGATGTTCAGGACCTTTAACATGGGAATCGGCATGATTATCATTGTTAACGAAGCGGAAGCAGAGGAAGTAAAGGAACGCCTCGGTTCACTGGGCGAAGAGGCCTACATCATCGGTTCAATAGCCCCCAGAAACAAGAAAGAATCGCCTGTAAAATTTGATTGAATAATGGGAAAACAAATAAACTTAGGGGTGTTAGTCTCCGGCAGCGGCTCCAATCTTCAGTCCCTCATCGACAATATAGAGAATGGAAAACTGGATGCGACGATTACAGTAATCATAAGCAACAATGCCGATGCGTACGCACTGGAACGGGCACGGGAGCACAACATCCCCTCCGTTGTTATAGATCATAGACAATTCACGAACAGGGAGGATTTTGATCTGAAGATGATCGAAATCCTTACATCCTATTCGGTAGAACTCGTCATCATGGCCGGCTTTATGAGGATTCTTACGGAGACCTTTCTCGATACCTTTCACATGAGGATAATGAACATACATCCGGCCCTCCTTCCCTCCTTTCAGGGACTTCACGGACAGGAAAAGGCCTTTGAGTATGGAGTGAAGTTCGCCGGCTGTACTGTCCACTTTGCCGACAAAGGTGTTGACACGGGACCCATCATTATTCAGGCAGTCGTTCCTGTCTTTGATGACGATACCGCCGAAACCCTCCAAAAGAGGATATTAAAAGAGGAACACAGAATCTATCCCCAGGCAATACAACTGTATATAGAGGACAAGCTCGAAATCAAGGGAAGACGGGTGCATATAAAGGATTATAGAAAGATTGAGGGAATACCCATGCACAATCCACCATTAGAAACGTTTTGATATGATTATCGTAAGTGCATGCCTTCTCGGGATCAATTGCAGATATGATGGGGGTAATTCTCTCGATGAGACTATCCTTTCAATTATTCCCAGAGATCATTGCGTTCCCCTTTGTCCGGAACAGTTGGGAGGACTTTCGACTCCTCGCCTTCCCTCTTACATAGTTAGGGCAAGCGGGAGAGAGGTACTCGATGGGACATCGGCGATTCACAATTCTTCAGGGAGCGATGTAACAGAACAGTTTATTCGCGGGGCCCGTGAGGTATTGGCGATTGCCCGGCTCCTGAAGATTGATACTGCCCTTATGAAGGAATACAGTCCATCATGCGGTGTCTGTTATATCAAGAGAAATGGTGAGGCAGTCAAGGGCATGGGTGTTACATCGTCGCTCCTTTCGTCAGAGGGAATAACTGTTATATCATCGGAACAACTGGACGGGGAATATGTACGAAATTATTGTAATAGGTAATGATCTCAGCTCGCTGATGGCAGCGGTACGGTCATCGCAGATGGGAAAGAAAACCATCCTTTTAACAGATATAGACATACCCGATTATTATGCTGCTTCAGGCTATACCTTTGACATAGACCCCTTCCCCTGGACAGGTTTTGAACCGAAGGGTATCCTCACGAATATACTGTCTGATCTGGAATTGCCTGTTGATACGATCCCCTTGAATCCTGCCTTCAAGTTGATTTTTCCGGAACACAGATTTGATATCTTAGGTGATACTGCGGCGCAGATAAGTGAGATAGAAAGAGAAATCGGCAGAAATTCGATCAATTTCCGACAGTTTTACAAAACAGTCTTGAAAACCGATACGCTATTATCGAGGCTGATAAGAGACAATCCTCGCGTAAGACCGGCAACGGTAAAGGAATTCTTTACATACCTTTTACGAGTCCCGAGAATGATCTGGCTGAGGAGGCAATTTTCAAAACACTTCACTCGTATTCAGGCCAGTCCCTTTCTGAAAAAGGCCTTTTCTGCCGAGTTGTTGTTCTTCTCACATCTTAACCCGGAAGGCATTTCACCCCTATCCTTAGCCTACGCGCTTTCACTTCCCTTCCGGAATCTCAACTATCCCATCGGCGGTAAATATCGTATAATAGATTCACTTAAGAGAAAGATTGAATCAAAGGGGGGTATTGTAAAGAGTTGCTCTACCCTTCAGCTGAAAATTAACGAGGAAGTCGTCGTCGATATCTCAGCTGGAAATGGCAACTCATTTACTATCAAAGGAAGAAATGTTATAGTCAGCACGAAATGGAAGGGGTTTTTACCCTTTCTGCTGGGAGATGACAGGTGTTCTTCAATTGCAGACAAATACACGGACATTGAAGCGACACACTACCCCTTTACATTACACATTGGTATTGCTGAAGCGTCTATACCTGAAAATATGTCTCAATACTCTGCCATCGTCTCTGAGGAAATATTGTGTGACGAAACAGACACCTTTAAGGAGAATCTCCTGTTTCTGGAATTAAGCGCATTGGGAGATAAAGGCCGTGCCCCTGCACACCGGCGGGCATTGAGTGTAACCGCCTTTCTAAAAGATTCACCCGTAGATCTAAGCAATAAGGAACTCACCGAAGTGTCAGTCCGTATGATGAAAAGTATCGAAGGCCTCCTCCCCTTTTTGAATGAAAGTATTGACTTTATAGATATTGACAGATCCATTGACATATCAAGAAAATATCAGGAATCGATTAATGAAAGATATTCTCTGAAGCAAAACCCCATACTCGGCGTCTCACTCCTTTCCAACAAGACTCCTTTGAATAATCTGTCCATTACAGGCGGCCTCTTGCTCGCAGGCCTTGGAATGGAAGGAGAAATTATCTCAGGATTGAACGCCCTAGAAAGTTTTTCTGGAGACGTAAACAATGTTCAAGATCAAGAAACTGGGCAAATCAACGTTCCCCTCGCCCATAAAGAAGAGTTACTTCATATCGAATAGGAAGCGTATTCTTTTCAAGAACACAATCAGTGACTGTGAGTCATTTGATAGGGGAAAGGTCTATGAAAATTCCATAGAACTTGCCGGACCCAGAAAAATGATTTACTTCGATCCTGACAAGACAAAGGCGGCCATCGTTACCTGTGGGGGATTAAGTCCCGGCATCAATGATGTCATTCGGGCCATCGTCATGGGGCTGCATTATCGTTACGGCGTGAGGGATATAATTGGCATACGCTATGGATTCCAAGGCTTTATACCTGAATATGGCCGTACAAACATTGTACTGAACCCCGAACTTGTCAAGGATATTCATGCGCTGGGCGGCAGTATTCTCTCCTCCTCCAGGGGACCTCAGGATATAGGGAAGATTGTTGACTACCTCTCCGGCAGGAAGATCAACATGCTCTTCTGTATTGGAGGAGACGGAACAATGAGGGCCACCGATCGGATAACAGATGAAATCAACAGGCGAAAGCTGAACATCAGTGTTATCGGAATACCCAAAACAATAGACAATGATTTGAATCTCATCGATAAGTCTTTTGGATTCAATACCGCTATCTCTGAGGTAGTCAAGGTTATCCAATGCGCCCATGTCGAGGCAAAGGGAGCCCCCCTGGGCATCGGTCTGGTAAAGATAATGGGACGTGAATCGGGTCATATCGCCGCCAATGCCACCCTCGCACAAAATGATGTGAACTTTACACTGATTCCCGAGAATTCCTTCGACATTGAAGGTGAAGATGGCTTTCTTCGGGTCCTCGAAAGGCGGCTGATGGAACGGGGTCATAGCGTAATCCTCGTTGCGGAGGGTGCGGGACAGGACCTTTTCGCTGGAGATGTAACACAAAAAACAGACGCCTCGGGGAATGTAAAACTGCACGATATCGGTATTTATCTGAAATCGCGCATAGAAGAGTACTTCAAAAAGAGAGACATAGACATCAGCCTCAAGTATATCGACCCCAGTTATATTATTAGAAGTGTTCCCGCCAATGCCGGTGATAGTTTGTATTGCGAACTCCTGGGCCAGTATGCCGCACACGCAGCAATGTCAGGGAGAACGGGTATGGTGGTCGGTCTCTTTAAGAATGAATATGTTCACCTCCCTCTCAGTGTAACTTCGTCACGAAGAAAGGTCGACGTAAAGGGTAATGTATGGATGCGCGTTATAGAGTCAACAGGCCAACCGCTATCGATGAAAAACGAAAAATAGCTTGCAATATTCACTGATTTGTTTTAGGTACCAACCTACTTATTTAAAGGAGATTTCATATGGCCAGAGTTTGTGACATATGTGGAAAGAGACCCGTAGTTGGCAACAATGTGAGTCATGCCCACAATAAGACCAAAAAGGTTTGGTACCCCAACCTTCAGAAGGTACGTACAATCGATAAAGACACCAAGGCGGTGAAAAGGATCAAGGTCTGCACGAGATGCCTCCGCTCTGGTGCAGTGAAAAAGGCAATATAGCGAGACTGTCTTCATCTGATTCGGACTGCAAAAAAGGGCACCCTCCTGTTACAACCAGCGAAAGTACCCTGTTTTGCAGTCTGCAATGTAGAGCCGGAGCCCTTGTTTACCCTTACATCACCTGTTCTACGGGCGTGTATTCGAGACCGAAGGCGTCAGCCACCGCCTTACAGGTAACCTTCCCTTTAACAATATTGAGTTCCGGTGCGAGTCCCGGATTATCGCGGGCCGCATCTTTCCAGCCCTTGTTTGCGATTTCCAGCGCATAGGGAAGCGTTGCATTGGTCAGAGCCATCGTTGAAAAAGTAATGGAAATATTTACTATCTGTGAGTCCTATCGTACTGACTGCAGGTATCCGTCGTCTGTCGTGCAAATTCTCCGCTAACCATGGTGAGAGACCTCGAATCAGCTGTCATGAGAGGTCCTCTTATTCAGCTAAGTGTCAAGCAGTGATCACGACAGTCCCATACTGCGTTCCTCTTCACCAATGATTTCATCGAACATATCTATGAAAGCATCGATATCCTCCGTTTCGATGATAAGCGCGGGATGATTCCCGTAGGTGTGGAGATGCATGAAGATATCAAGGACATCAGCGACGCCATCGCTACACCCCACGGCACCGAGGGGCACATAACCGCTCGTAATTCCTTTGGCCATGGTTATGATATCGGGATGTAAATCAGAATGTTCGTGGCCGAAGTACTTTCCCGTTCTCCCAAAACCGCAGACGACTTCATCAATGATAAGGAGTATGTCGTAATCGGCACACAGTTTCTGAATGATGGGGAAATATTCCGGCGGTGGTGCATATCCCTGCTGAATAGGTTCCGCTATAAATGCCGTGATCTGCCGGGGATCCTCGAATTCGATGATCCGTTCCACGTCGCGGGCACATCTTATGTCACAATCAGGATATTGCAGTCCATAGGGACAGCGATAACAGTAGGAAGATTCTACAAAGACGGCGCCCGGTTCCAACGGTTCCATTACCTGCCGCATGGACATTACCAACCCCAGTGCCCGAATCCCCACGCCATTGACGCCATGGTAGACGCCACGCCTCGATATCACTTTGAAAGCCTCCGGTTTCCCCGTGTATGCCTGTTACTGCTTCGCTATCTTCATGGCCGATTCGACCGCTTCTGACCCGTCACACTCGAAGACAAAGTGATTGATATTTCCCGGCACCAGCAACGCCAGCTTTTCTGCAAATGCAATGGCCGGTTCATTGGCAAACTGTCACGGCGTGAAATAGGAGAGCTTCACAATCTGGTCGTACACTGCTTGTGCCACTTCACGGTTTCCATAACCGAGATGGACGGGGCGTGTGACGCCGGAATCCATGTCGATGTAACAATTACCGTCGCTGTCATAGACACGGATGCCCGCCCCTTTCGTGATAACCGGAATACCCCGGCGTTGATCCTCCTTCGATGTCCGGTGGAGTATGAGATGTGATAGTGAATGTTCAGACATGGTTATGCTCCTTTCTTTCGTGATATATGTTGATGCGGCATTTAGCGGATATACCCCTTCAGGAAATGTCCGCATGTCTTTCGTATGACCAGTTCGGTATCGATGACGACCTTGTTGACCATCGGCGGTGTCCTGCTTTCGATTTTCTTTATCAGAATGTCGGTGGCAATCGATCCTATTTCATATATTTTCTGACTGACGGTGGTTAGATCAATGCCGGTGAGCGACGCCGTGTCACTATCATCAAACCCTACCAGAGCTATATCGCCCGGGATATTCAGACCAAGAGACAACACCGCTTCTCTCGCACCCAGCGCCATGTTGTCGTCCATGGCGAAAAAGGCTGTCGGATGCGTCTTTAAGGTCAGCAGCCGTTTAGTGGCATCGCCAGCCTTCTGTCGTGAATAATCGCACTCTACAAAATGTCTCTCGTCAAACCCGATGCCAAAGTGATCAATGGCGGAACGTACTCCCCGTGTTCGTTCGATGATTGTTGAGACCTTCATCGATCCGCTCAAAACTGCAATTCTGTCATGACCGATTCGATAGAGGTGTTCCATGGCCTTGAAACCGCCCGTATAATTATCGATGGTGACATGATCAATCTTTTCATCCAGGGGATAATTCAGGGGAATACGATTAACCAGAATGAAGGGGTAGTGTTCTGCTACCAGCATGTCCAGATTGGGATCGTCATGTAGAACGGTTGCGATAATAATGCCGTCCACACCCTGACTCATGAGAGTGATCATGCTCTTTCTCTCATTTTCAATACTTTCGCCGGTATTACAGAGAATGATGCTATATCCATGCCGATTCGCCTGTTCCTCTATCCCCTTCGCCAGTTCTGAAAAAAAGGGATCGGTAATATCGATAATGATGACGCCGATGATGTTGCTGTGTTTGCTGACGAGACTACGGGCGGCGAAATTTGGAATATAATTGAGTTCTTTGGCTATTCTCAGTATGTTGGTACGAGTCTTTTCACTGATCCCGGAACGATTGTTGAGAGCGATGGAAACGGCCGAAACTGATATGTTTGCATGTTTTGCAATATCTTTTATGGTGACTTTCACCGATCAAACCCTTTCCTTCTCGCAATCAATAATAATAATGAGGGGTAGTCAGTTAGCACCTCCTGTGACGTCCCAACAGCCTGAAATTATTTGGTATTTTATCAATTTGGCTGTTCATGCTGCAAGTGCGATATCTACCGTATGATTTCATCATGTTACCCAAAATCTGGAGGAGCTAACTGACGACCCCCCTATAATAATAATAAAACGTTACAGTTGCGAGGCTACTATACAGTAAGAAATTCTAGTGTCAAGGAAAATGTTACAATCATATTTCATTGTACAATGTATGTAAATGATACACATTTGGCATTTAATGTTACCATCCCTTTAATTGTTTCAGTGTACAGACGAAATATTTCTTGACATTTATAATAAGTATGATAAACGGGAGCTACAACGTTCTAGCTATTTTAGCGTGATAGTTGTTTATGTGAGTTTATTCGTCTAAAATACTTTATTCTATGTTTCAGAATCTGAACGTGGATTTTTGATCAAAAAAAGGAGGCTATAGTGTATTCAAAGCGCGATGAATTGATACGATTACGCTCCAAGGTTATTGCCAATGGGTATGTCAGTGCGACACAGTGTTACGTGGAGTCCGCAAAGGGTGCCCTTATCTACGATATTGATGGGCGGGAGTTTATTGATTTCGCAGGCGGCATCGGAGTGATGAATGTGGGGCATTCCCACCCGAAGGTCGTGGCCGCCATCAAAGAGCAGGCAGAAAAATTTACGCATACCTGCTTTACCATTGCGCCCTATGAAGCCCCCATATTATTGGCCGAGAAGCTGTGTTCACTTATGCCGGGATCCTTCCCCAAGAAGACCCTTTTCGTGAACAGCGGCGCTGAAGCAGTTGAAAACGCCGTCAAGATATGCCGCTACTATTCAAAAAAACAGGCGATCATTGCCTTTGAAAATGCCTTTCACGGGCGAACCTCTCTAACGATGGCCCTGACGAGCAAGGTGAAACCTTATAAGCTCGGGTTCGGTCCCTTCCCCTCGGAAGTGTATCGTATGCCTTCTGCATACTGCTATCGATGTCCACTGAAATTACATTATCCCCAGTGTGATATTGCCTGTGCCGATTATCTGAAGGACTTCTTTATCAGCAATGTGGCAGCCGAAACCATTGCCGCTCTTATCATCGAGCCCGTTCAGGGCGAAGGCGGCTTTATTACACCACCGCCGGAATACTTTCCCCGGCTCATAGACATATGTCATGACAATGACATCATTTTCATTGCCGATGAGATACAGTCAGGAATGGGACGAACGGGCAAGATGTTCGCCATAGAGCACTGGAATGTCACGCCGGACATAATCACAACTGCCAAGAGCCTTGCTGCCGGGATGCCTCTCAGTGCCGTTGTGGGTAGGGCAGACATTATGGACAGTGTGTATCCCATGGGCGTGGGAAGTACCTACGGTGCCAATCCGATTGCCTGCCGTGCGAGCCTTGCCGTCTTGGAAATATTTGAAGAGGAAAACCTCCTTGCTCGTGCAGAGGATCTGGGGAAGAAGGTGAGAAAACATTTCGAGGATTTTCAGAAGGAATTCGAGATCGTTGGAGATGTACGCGGCATGGGTCCAATGCTCGCGCTGGAGCTGGTCAAGGAGTTTGACGAACCGGCCGTTGCCATTATCAAACA
>CAYMYS010000009.1:0-34921 GCA_964394725.1 uncultured Syntrophaceae bacterium | reverse complement strand
ACAAAGGCATTGACGCAATTCTGTGCCGAGAAGGGGTTAATTGTTCTGTCATGCGGTACCTTCGGTAATGTTATCAGGACATTAATTCCACTTGTCATCACCGATGAACAGTTGGAACGAGGCATGTCCATCATGAGAGATGGCCTGGAGAGCCTTTCGGCAAGATAAATCAACTTATCAGGCACGGAAGGTGTCCGGTACCGAAGAAAGGGAAAGTATTTTTGGGCGGACTGATCCGACAGTATAATGGAGGAAGCCGAAGGAAAGATAATTGAGTGAATAGACGTTTAACTCAGAAAATATAACGTAAATAATATCTTGATTATGCGTATTGATATAACCACAATATTAGGTGTTTTTAAATGTTCACACGGTTTTTCCCCTTTATTGTCGGCTTAAATCAAATAAGATTATTCCACTGAAAGATGAGACAGACGAAGATTCTTCTTTGAGCTACGAAGGGAAGGAACGATGGATTCGTTTCAGAGGGGATCATCTGATTTTATACAATTTAATATTCTTCAGGAAGAGAGGAAAATTTAAGCAGAAAGGAAGTACTGTTTTTCTGGCAGAGTTTATATGTTTCATAAACGGCGTTAGCTTGCATTCTTATGTATAATCTGATCTTTAAGGTATTCTACCACACTACTTATTTAAAGGAAATTTCAGATGGCCCGAGTTTGTGACATATGTGGAAAGGGACCCGTAGTCGGTAACAATGTGAGTCATGCCCACAATAAGACAAAAAAGGTTTGGTACCCCAACCTTCAGAAGGTACGTACAATCGATAAAGACACCAAGGCGGTGAAAAGGATCAAGGTCTGCACGAGATGCCTCCGCTCTGGTGCAGTGAAAAAGGCAATATAGCGAGACTGTCTTCATCTGATTCGGACTGCAAAAAAGGGCACCCTCCTGTTACAACCAGCGAAAGTACCCTGTTTTGCAGTCTGCAATGTAGAGCCGGAGCCCTTGTTTACCCTTACATCACCTGTTCTACGGGCGTGTATTCGAGACCGAAGGCGTCAGCCACCGCCTTACAGGTAACCTTCCCTTTAACAATATTGAGTTCCGGTGCGAGTCCCGGATTATCGCGGGCCGCATCTTTCCAGCCCTTGTTTGCGATTTCCAGCGCATAGGGAAGCGTTGCATTGGTCAGAGCCATCGTTGACGTTACGGGAACGGCGCCGGGCATATTGGCAACGCAGTAATGTATAACGCCGTCCACTACAAAGGTGGGGTCACTGTGTGTCGTCGGATGTGATGTCTCGAAACACCCTCCCTGATCTATGGCGACATCGACTATAACGGCTCCCTTCTTCATTGTCTTCAACATCTCTCTCGTAAGGAGCTTCGGCGCTTTCGCTCCCACCACAAGAACGGCACCTATCACAACATCGGCCTCCTTAACCAGTTCTCGTAGAAGGGCCGGAGAAGATATGAGGGGGAAACAGTTCTTCGGCATTATTTCAGTGAGGTGATGCAGGCAATCAATACTCATGTCAAGGACGTATACCTTGGCACCCAGACCACAGGCCATAAGGGCGGCGTTTCTTCCAACCATCCCGCCGCCGATGACAACGACGGTGGCTGGTGTGGTACCGGTAACACCACCGAGGAGGATTCCCCTTCCGCCGAAGGGTTTTTCAAGATATTTTGCCCCTTCCTGTATGGCCATGCGTCCCGCCACCTCACTCATAGGTGTCAAAAGTGGCAGTGATCCGCCCGGTCCTACAACGGTTTCATAGGCTATGTTTACTGATTTTGTCTTGATAAATGCCCTGGTAAGTCGTTCATCGGGGGCAAAATGAAAATATGTGAAGATAATCTGTCCCTCTCGCACCAAATCGTATTCGGATGGTTGCGGCTCCTTGACGTGCATGACCATATCGGCCTTTTTGTAAATCTCCGCGGGACTGTCTATTATTTCAGCCCCTGCAGCCTTATAGTCGACATCTTCAAAACTACTGCCGACGCCTGCCGATTTTTCGACCAGTGCAGTGTGACCCTTCCCCTTCATGATTTCCACACCTGACGGGGTCATTGAAACACGGTTCTCTGATGATTTGATCTCTTTTAAAATCCCTACAATCATTTGTAACCTCCTCAAATCAATTTTATTCCAAAAGGAATAAATCCCTTGTAAAAATCTTCTCAGTTGCCACACACGCTATATATCTTTGAAAATGAACATAATGAATAAAGTCGAACAAATCAGAACTTATATTTAAAACAGCATCGTCATACAATCTAGTTGTTAAGCATCATCTTCTTCAGCTTTGCAAGCTTGATCTGAAAGGTGCCGTATTTCGTTTTACCATAGGCTGTATGATCCTTGTGGAGTGTTAATTCAACACGTTCGTTACTCCTTAACGTTACGATTCCCATCAGCTTACCGCTTTTCTGAAAAAAACCAATATCTTTGATCTCTTTGAAGGCTATCGTGTATACACCCTCCCCTTTATTCCCCTCTATAAAGGTCTTTCCATTAATGCTTGCTTCGGTACATTCTGTTATCACATCCATCTGGTCAATGTATGTTGAGCTGAATTTATCCGTGGGAAGGGGAATTTTTTCCGGGGAATCTCCATCAAACCCTGAGCCCATTGCCATAATGAGGGGTATACACATAAGTATGATAAAGAAAGATAATTTTTTCATGTTTATTCCTTTCCTTCAATCTCTTCAAATGCGATCTCGCCTTTTAATGCGTCTACTATACCTTCCACTTCAGATATAAAATCGGGGGCTATAAGCATTTTTATAATCGAATCATAACGATCTATGGTTGTGACCATTGCCAGACCTTCATATCCTTCCAAGAGGTACTTTATGTAGGCAATGTCGCCTCTGCTTATTCTATAATACTTCTCAATCACATTTATTAACAGTGGTCTTCTCTTCTTTTATAACTGGACAAATAACATTGAGACTTTTAAATATCAAGAAATAAATACCTCCTTGACATGGCTTACTGCCTTCATTATAGTCGTTCCAGTCTTTACTCATATTAAGGAACATAATGCTGCCCACTACAAAATGGAAACTATCCAAAACAGACACAGTAAATAAAGATCTTTTGACAAAAGAACTGGGAATAAACCCTATTACATCTCAGATATTGATCAATCGCGGTCTAACGAAGACCGACGAAGCCAAAAGTTTTCTCTTCCCTTCACTCAAAGATCTACATAATCCCTTTCTGTTAAAAGACATGACAAAGGCCGTAGAGAGAACGATAAAGGCTATACACAACAGGGAAAAAATTACCATCTATGGCGACTATGATGCAGACGGCATAACCTCTACTGCCCTCTTAGTGAAATTCCTCAGTGATATACACAAGGATGTTTCATACTACATCCCTGGAAGGATCACGGAAGGGTACGGGTTCAATATAAATGCCATAGATAAAATCAAGGGAGACGGAACCAGGCTTATCATTTCCGTAGATTGTGGCATCTCCGATGCGGAAGAGATAGAACATGCACAATCTTCGGGCATCGACGTCATAGTCCTTGATCATCACGAAGTCCCCTCGACAATCCCCTCATGTGTTGCAGTCATTAACCCAAACAGGGACGATCGTACCTTCCCCTTTCGATATCTTGCGGGTGTGGGTGTTGCCTTCAATTTCATTATAGCTCTCAGGGGAAAACTGCGAGGCCTGGGTTTCTGGAAAGAGGGGAACTATCCAAATCTCAGAGATTATATGGATCTCGTCGCCCTGGGAACAATCGGTGACCTCTCCCCCCTTATCGATGAAAACAGGATATTCGCTAAGATAGGACTGGAAATTATAAATGAAGGGAAGCGAATCGGCCTGAAGGCCCTGCGGAAGCAGTGTGGTTTGGAAAATGACATCATCGACTCAGATGCGGCCTCTTTTAATCTGATTCCCAGGATAAATGCGGCGGGAAGAGTGGGATTACCGGAATGCGCCGTCCGTTTACTCCTCACAGACGACATAGACGAGGCCACAAGACTGGCGGGGCAACTCGATTCTTATAATAGAGAACGCCAGAATCTGGAACGGATCATATTGGACGAGGTTATTGCCCTGATAGAATCGAAAGCATCAAATAAAGATTTGAACGCCTTTGTCTTTGCCTCCTCAAAGTGGCACCCCGGTGTCATAGGTATCGTATGTTCCAAAATTATCGACAGGTACTACCGACCCACCATTTTGATCAGCCTGAAAAATGGCATAGGAAAGGGATCGGGGAGAAGCATCGGAGGGTTTAATCTCTACAATGGACTGAGAGAGGGGTGTTCTTCCCTTCTTCTCGCATACGGAGGACACAGATATGCAGCCGGTATTTCCATAAAGGAAGAAGATATAGAGGCATTTTCACTATGCCTCTGCGAAGCAGTAGAAAAGGACTGCGATGATTCCTCTTTTGTTCGTAAAACACTGATAGATGGGGAGTGCACATTAAAGGAAATCAACTATGACCTGATTTCTCAGATAGAGATTCTTTCTCCCTTTGGCAGCTATAACCCTGAACCCATATTGAGTGTAAAAAACGTGAAGGTTGTCTCTATGGCTACCGTGGGAAATAATCATCTGAAGATGAAGCTCACGGCCCAAGGCATGAGTTGTGATTCAATATGGTTCAACAGCGGACAGTTTTCCGAGACACTTTCCGAGTCAACCATCGACGTTGCCTTTACGCCCCAGATCAACAACTGGCGAGGGTCGAGCAGCATTCAGCTCAAGGTAAAGGATGCAGCACTTTCCGAAAAGGGATAAACTGAAGGTTTCCTGGGTTCAAGGATTCAGGTGTTTTTTTTATAAAGACTTTATCTTTATATATGCCTTTTTTGGCGGAATAGACTTGGATGAGCGCAGCATGTG
This sequence comes from uncultured Syntrophaceae bacterium, assembly GCA_964394725.1. GTDB lineage: Bacteria > Desulfobacterota > Syntrophia > Syntrophales > UBA2210 > JAFGPZ01. The sequence continues at coordinate 30,066 of CAYMYS010000009.1, read as the reverse complement.
ATCTGTCATTCTTTTTACCGTGAAGGAATACCTTGAAACAGTAAAGGGTCGTAACGTTTCGCTGGAACCCTGGACACCTTGTACACTATATTCAGTCCCACTCCCTCTTATCTTCGATCACTGAACCCCCTTCAGGCACACTCCCCGGCTTAACAATCTCACATGCATCGACCTTGATGGCGCAGACTTCCCTGAAGGTATCCTTAAAGCGTTCCATTAAGTCTTGATTGTCACGATCTGATTCTATCCGTACTGTAACGTAATCCTTGTGTGATTCCCTGGTTACAACGATCTGAAATGGATTATCGGTCAAGTATTCCTTTATCTTCCTAAGTTGGCTGGAAGCAATGAACATACCCCTCACCTTTACCGCATCCCCTATCCTCCCGGCGATGCCATCAAGACGCCACGATGTCCGCCCGCAGGGACACTCACCTTCGATCAACCTCGAAAGATCACCGGTGCCGAATCTAAAGAGAAAGAAGAGGGCATTTAATCTGGTGACAACAACTTCTCCCAGGTTGCCCGGTTTAACACATATTCCCGTTTCAGGGTCTACTATTTCCACTATCACGTCCTCGCATAGATGCCATCCCCGCTTTTCACGGCATTCATATGCGATATCACCCACCTCTGTTGCGCCATACATCTGATAGGTATCTATTCCATATTTCTCTTCGAAGATCTCCCTGAGAGACTTCTCAAGTGGTTCCGCAACAAAACACGCCCGCTTCAGTTTAAAGTCCCTTTTAACGTCATATCCACCCTCTTCCGCCTTATCAATGATAGTCTTGAGGAAGCTCGGTGTACCGGTGTAACCCGTTACCCCCAGATCATTGATCAATTGGACCTGATTTTCCGTCGAAGATGTACCGGAAGGAACGACAGTTGCGCCGACTGCTCTCAACCCCTCATGAAATGTCAAGCCCGCTGCAACCATATGATATAAAAAGGTGTTGATGACTATGTCACTCTCCCTGAATCCTGCGGCATAATATCCCCGAGCCCATAGTCGGTCACTCTCTGTAAGGTGCGGCTCATAGACCGGTCCGGGAGATGTGAATATTCTGTCCGCTTTTATATCGGTCCCCGAAAATCCGCCAAAGGGTGGCTCTTTCAATTCCCATTCAATAAGCCTTTCCCGTGAAATTACAGGAAGCCTTCCCAGGTCAGAGACAGTCGCTATGTCGGCAGGTGACAGGTTAAGCTCCTCAAATATCTCTCTCACCCTTTTTGATTTTTCATATCCCAGACGAATCATTTCAGAAAGCCTGCGGTCCTGTTCTCCCTGCCTCTCACGGGGCGACAATCGTTCCTTATCGTCAAAATATTCACTCATCATTTTATACCCCTGCTCCCGTTGCATAGATCTGATGTTAGAGCCATCTTTTGCGGCGTTTATACGACTTTACGTTCTTATAGGATTTTACAGTCCCCGAGGCTCCCATGCCGAGGTAGAATTCCTTGATGTCCGGGTTCTCCTTCAATTCTGAAGCCGATCCCTCCATAACGATTTTCCCATTCTCCATGACATAACCATAATGAGCAATCTGCAGGGCCATATTGGCGTTCTGTTCAACGAGGATAATGGTCGCCTTTTGTTCTTCGTTGATCCTCTTGATGATCCGAAAAATCTCTTCCACAATTAATGGTGCCAGTCCGAGTGAGGGTTCGTCGAGGAGGAGTAATTTGGGATGGGCCATCAATGCCCTTCCCATGACGAGCATCTGCAACTCGCCACCGCTGCAGTATCCGGCCATCATCTTTCTCCTCTTTTCGAGAGCGGGGAAATAATTGTAAATCAGTTCAAGATCCTTTTTGTAGGGTTTTCCCCAGCGTGTCGCCGTACCAACCCTCAAATTTTCCTCAACCGTGAGATACTTGAAGGGCTGTCGTCCCTCGAGGACCTGAATGATTCCCTTCCGCGTAATGTCCTCAGGGGCTGAATTCTGAATAGAATTTTCATCGAATAGTATATCACCGTCGGTAACCCTTCCATTCTCCGGCTTCAGAAGTCCCGAAATGGCCTTCAGGGTAGTCGTCTTTCCCGCACCATTACTCCCCAGGAGGGAGACGATATGATTATCCTCAACGGTAAGTGAGACACCCTTCAGAACCTGTATAACATCCGAATAGACTACGCTTATATTATTAATCTGAAGCAATACATTATCTTTCATCGATAATCACCAATACATCACGTTTAGTATGAAAAGGGCCATAGTCTGAAGCTTGATCGGATAATTCGCCATACTTCGGCAAGACCTCTCGGCTCAAAGAGAATGAATAGTACGATGGCAAGGCCGAAGGACAGTTCCCTCAGGGGAGCCAACGTCAACTCTACGCCCTTCAGCGCTTCCATATTCATAAGGAGATCCGTTACCAGTCTCAGGGTTTCATTGAGCGAGATAATAAATGTTGCGCCGAAGATGGCACCCGGTATGCTTCCGAGCCCTCCTATAATAACCATGGCCAGGTATTCTACGGACATCCACAGTGTGAATGGTTCTGCCGTAATACTTGTCATATAAAAGGCCCACAGGGCACCGGCAACGCCTGCGTAAAAAGAACTTATACCGAAGGAAAGGAGTTTATATTGGAAAATGGGGATTCCCATGCCTTCGGCAGCCCGGTCGTTATCCCTGATCGCTATGAAGGCCCTTCCATATCTCGTTCTGACTATATTTGTTGCCATAAGAGTCATGATTATCAGGCATATATAAATCACAAAAAAGAATCGTAAATCTGTCCCCAGTTCCAATCCAAATATGGAAGGCAGAGGCAGAATGATTCCCATTGTTCCCCTCGTGAGACTTTCCCAGTGAACGAGAAGATACTCTATTATGAATTGTCCCGCAAGCGTCGCTATGGTCAGATAGAGACCCTTCAATCTACCCGAAGGTGCCCCAACAACAATACCGATGAGCGCTGTAATAAAACCGGCGGCTGGGACGGCAATCCAGAAGGGAAAACCGGCATCTGCGGCAAGAATTGCCGCGGCATAGGCTCCGACACCGAAAAAGGCGCCGTGACCGAGCGATATCTGTCCCGTAAACCCTACCAGTATGTTAAGGCCGATAACAGCTATGGATGCGATCCCGATCATATTTATTACATATAAAAGATAAGAATCCGCGACCAAAAAGGCACTGCAGAAGAAAATGATAATTCCCGAGATCAGGCAGATCCTTCCAAAATCCGTCTCAAATATGGTCAGCTCCTGTTCATATCGTTCCTTAAAATTTCCACAGGGGCGCAGCTTAAGTTTCCTCATATCGATTCACCGTCTCTCATTAAACGCGTTCTATTTCAACTAATCCGAAAAGACCGTAAGGCTTTATCAAAAGTATAAAGACAAGGACTATATAGGGTACTACATCGCGCAGCGAGGGCGATATATATCCTCCTGTGAATGTCTCCAGAAGTCCGATAATCAGGCCGCCGATTATGGCGCCTCCGATACTGTCAAGACCCCCCAAAATGACTACGGGAAAGACCTTGAGACCCACTGAACTGAGATCATGAACGTTTATCCCATTGATAATTCCCAGCACTATACCGCTCATGCCTGCCACGAGGGCCGCAATTGCCCATGAGAGGGCAAAGATCTTTCTCACATTCACGCCCAGTGACAGCGCCGCCTGCTGATTGTCGGCAACGGATCTCATATAGATACCCTGTGAAGAATATTTAAAGAACAATCCAAAGAGTGTGAGAAAGACGAGGCCGATGACAATTGCAGCAGCATAAACAGGAGGTATATGAATATTCCCCATGGATATGGAAAGACTTTCAGGGAGAAAGTCGGGATAGACATAGAGATTCCCTCCCCAGATAAAAAGCATCAAGCCTTTAAATATTGCTGCCAGGCCAACGGTAAGCATAATAACATAGATCAGCGGCTCACCTATGAGAGGGCGCAGAAAGAGCCGTTCAATGACGAATCCCAGTATGAAACACCCTATAAGGGCGATGATGAATGATAGAATTATGGGTAATTTTATCCATGAAACCAGCGTCAGAAATATGAAAGCGCCAAAGGCCATCAATTCTCCATGAGCAAAATTAAGGACACTGGAGGATTTGAATATCATTACGAAGCCCATGGCCGCCATGCCATAGAGAAAACCTATACTGATGCCATTTACCAATAGTTGTGCAAAAAACTCCATTTGGAACACTCCCTGTTAATCAAGATTTAATATGTTCACCTTTGTCTCGATGGTGCTTACCTGCCCGTCTCTGTATCGCACCGTGCCCTTCACCTCTAAATCCGCTTTTCCGCTGTACATCGCTTCTATAAGCTTTATGTAAAGGCCGTAGACGAAGCGCCTTCTAACCTTTCCCGTTCGTGTCAGTTCCTCGTCATCGGCATCGAGGAGTTTGTAGAGGAGTATGAAATTTTTGATCTTCATGAAGTCGGGCAGTTTTACATTCACGGCACGTATCTCTTCAGTAATCAACTCTTCCACTTTGGGTTGTTGCGAAAGGTCGATGTAGGTCGTGTAGGGTATCATTCGTTCTTCCGCCCAATTTCCCACATTTCCCATGTCTATATTGATCATTGCCGTCAGGTATGGGCGACTCTCACCGAAGATGACGGCCTCCTTGATGTAAGGGCTGAATTTCAGGCGTGTCTCTATGAAATCGGGGGAAAAGGCCTGCCCTTCTTTATCCCTGATGATCTCTTCCTTTCGCCCGATAATGACCATATGGCCGTCATCGTCAATATATCCCGCATCCCCCGTCTTGAGCCAGCCGTCACTGAAGGCGGCCTCAGTGGCCTCATAATCGTCATAATAGCTCCTGAATGTTGTGGGACTCGATATAAGAACTTCCTGATCTTCCGATATCTTTATCTCTATACCGGAAAGGGATTTCCCCACCGTTTCTGCCTTGACTTCATTGTCGGGCTGAACCTGGAATATTCCACCCGCCTCGGTGAGACCGTAACACTGTTTGAGATTCAGGCCTATGGAACGAAAGAATCTGATTACCTCAGGACTTATGGGATGTCCGCCCGTATAGGCGCTTACCAATTTTGCACATCCCACACGATCAAGGAGTGGGCGAAATATCACTGGTGAGGCCAGTGCCTTTAAAATCTTTAAATATGTCGGTACGACCTCGCCCTTTGCTTCCAGATCAACCACCCTTCCCCCTATCTTTTCGGCGATGGAAAAGAGTTTTCTTTTAATGAAGCTGGCGTCATCCATTTTAACTCTGATTGTCGAGGCAAGGTCTTCCCAGAAGCGTGAGGAAGTGATTATCAAATTTGAACCCAGTTCTCGAAAATCTTCCGTAACAGTTTCGGGAGTTTCCGGAAAATTCATCGTCATACCACCCACCAGCGCAGTTCCCACACCCCACATCTGATCAACGATCCAGGCCGGCGGCGATATGGAAAGCCAGTTGGTAGCTTCATCACTGGGGACTTCCTCAAGCCATCGATAGGCCATTTCAGTAAAATTGTCATGAGACAGCATGGCCAGTTTGGCAATGCCCGTCGTACCCGATGTCATGATCATCAGCGCGATTTCGTCCCGCCTCCCCTTCCACAATTCAGTGTTAAAGAGATCCGGTCGTTCTCTATCCAGTTTTTCTCCCAATTCGAGCAACTCTTTGAAGCTTAACAACCACGGATTATCTACATAGGTTCTCATGCCCGTTTGATCGATGTAGATGACTTTGCGCACATGAGAAAGTTTATCGCGCGCTTCAAGCAGTTTATCAACCTGTTCCTGATCCTGGGCTATGACATAGGTTGCCTGAATCCGGTTCAGCGTATAGGCCAGTTCATCACTCACTGAAGAAGTGAATAAGTTGAGCGTTACGGCACCGACAGACTGGCCTCCCAGTTCACTGAAGAGCCATTCAGGGTGATTGTCTGTTATAATTGCAATATTTTCACCCCGTTTAAAGCCGAGGGTCTTCAGACCCAACCCCATCTTTTTCGTATACTGGAAATAATCCGCCCAGCTGTATGCCTGCCAGATTCCATAGGCCTTTTCACGGATAGCCGTCTCTTTCGATCCAAAACGTTCGGCATGTTTTGCAAGTATCTGCGGCAGTGTGTATTGTGTAAATTCTGAAATTTCCGCCCTACCTTCCATTCTCTACTCCAGCTTCAACGTCTTCTTTTGTATCAAACATTTCCCTCATCACCCAGATATGCCTTAATCACTATGGGATTGTTCTGAATTTCCTCGGGCGTTCCTTCCGCCAGTTTCTCACCAAAGTTCAGAACGACGATCCTTTGGGAAATGGTCATAACGATGGACATATCATGTTCTACGAGAATCATCGTCTGATTCCATCTTTCATTCAACTCTGAAAGAAAGCGAACCATGTCTTCTTTTTCTTCCAAAGTCATTCCGGCAAAGGGTTCGTCGAGGACCAGCAAGTCGGGTTCAAGGGCCAGCGCACGTCCCAGTTCAACCCGTTTCCTCAGACCGTAGGGTAAAGATCCCACCAGTTCTTTCCTGATGGCCTGCATCTCCAGAAAATCTATCAGCTCTTCTATGATCAGACGATGGCGTACCTCCTCCCTGCGAACGGAAGGAGAAAAGAGGCATGCCAGTCCAAAGTTGTATGTGCAGTGGACATGGCGCGCCAGGAGCATATTTGACAAAACAGTCATTCCAGGGAATAGTTCAATATTCTGGAATGTTCTCCCTATTCCACGATGTATCATCTCATGTGTGGGCAGGTGTGTTATTTCACTGTTATTGAAATAGATCTTTCCCCTCTGCGGTCGATAATACCCGGTAAGGCAGTTGAGGAGACTCGTCTTCCCAGCACCGTTCGGTCCTATCACGGCTAGCAGTTCACCTGTATTCACATGAAGGTCAATCTGGCTCAGCGCCATGACGCCGCCAAAGCTCAGGGAAAGATCTACTACCTTTAAATCAGCTCTCTTCTTTTCAATATGTTTTGAACCATAAATTTCCGGTTCACCACGATATGTCTTCATTATTCACCAATAATCTCTATTTCACCCTCTCCAGGTACGAAGAAATTAGTTTTCGGGGTATATTGTCCATTTTCGTGCACCTGAACTATACGAGCAGTGAATGATCCCTCATGATTGGTCTTTGAATAGGAAATTGCAGGGACGAGACCTCCGAAATCTTCCTTATCAAATGACTCCATCGCCTTATTGATATTTTCCCTCGTGATCTTCCCGTACTTTTCTTTGGCTCTGATGAATGCCCGTTCCATAATCATACCGACGACGACGCCTTCCCAGTAGGATGCATCAAAGCTGTCGACGGTCTTGTACTTTGCCCATAACTCCTCCATTACCTTCATGCCATCGCTTTTGTCTGACGGAAGGCCTCCGGGGAACTGCATCATGAGACGGTCTCTGATGAGGCCCTTACCCATGCCGAAGAAGCCGGGATCCGTCGATGTCCAGGTTCCGAAGAATTGAGGTTCATAACCAATTCTATCGGCCCCTTTGAGTGTCGTAATGATTGCTGCCGGAAGCATTTGCATGAATACATATTCGGCGCCCTTCTTCTTCAGTCGAAGGAGTTCTGTCGTGAGATCGACAGTCTTTGAGGGGAATTCCTCAATGGAAACCAGCTCTATGCTGTTCTTTTCGGCATATTCCTTACTTGGTGTATGGATGGAACGCCCATAGGCATTGTTATATGTCAACAGTCCTACCTTCGGCGCCCCTGCCCCCTTGTGAATCGTCTTTATATATTCGAGTACTGCGTAACAGTCAAGCTGATAACTGCCGAAGGGGAGATACATATAGCCGATGGGGTCCTGAACAATTTCCCATGCAGTTGAATAATTAATGGTCGCTATTTTGTATTTCTGTATAATTGGTTTTACCGACAGGCCTGCTCCGGCGCTCCAAGTTGCGATCATATCGACTCTATCACTGACGGCAAACCTTCTGACAGCCGCGACGGCCTCGGTTACTTTATAGGCTGTATCTACCAACTTCATCTCTATCTTTTGCCCGTCGACACCACCCTTCACGTCATTCACATAATTGAAATAGTCTCGCTGTCCCTTTGCATGAAACTGTCCCCACGTGGAAGCGGGGCCCGTGAGATTGATGGCAGCTCCCACCTTGATTGATTTTGCCTGCGATGTCATCGATAGACACAGCAGAGCAGCCATAATAATGATACCTTGCATTACCTTTTTCATGTTATTTCCTCCCTTTTACTAAGATAAAAAAAAGCCGCAGAATATTATTCCACGGCTAAAAAAAAAGAAAAGCCGTGGACAACCTCTTTGGCCTGCCCACGGCTCATAATCTACAAGGATGTAAATGAGCGCTAGAGGCAGACCCCCATAAAAAAGCTAAAAAAGCTAAAAAATACAAAGTTTCTGCCTGTTTTGTGTTGACTCATCACTATCGCCTCAATTACTTCATTTACTTTTGTGTCAAATTTATAGAATCATGTCGTTATAAAAGTCAAGAAAATAATCAAATCACTTCCTATTTTAAATATTTAAGGAACTTCATATCCGGTGTTAGCACTATCGTCGTTTTCTCTTTCAGGGTATTCTTGTAGGCCTCGAGGCTTCGCGAAAATTCAAAAAAATCAAGATCCTGCTGATATGCTTCTGCATAAATCCTGATAGACTCGGCATCTCCCGTACCCTTGAGTTCCTCCGCCTCTTTGTTCGCCCGTGCCAGTAGGATGGTCCTTTCCATATCCGCCTTGGCCGTTATCTTTTGAGACTCCTCGGCCCCTTCAGATCGATACTGTTTGGCCTGTCGTTCACGCTCCGCCCTCATTCTGTCGAAAACGTGTTTTTCGTTCTGTTCAGGCAGATCGGCCCTCTTGATCCTGACGTCTACGACCTCGATGCCGTAACTCTTCGCCAGTTCATTAGACCTCTTGGTAACGATATTCATAATATCATCTCTCGTGATCGATACCGTATCTTCCAGCGTATGCTTACCAAGTTCCACTCTGAGCTGCGCATAGATAATATCATCCAGTCTGGCCTGCGCACCCAACTCGTTTTTAACTGTCTTGTAAAACATCAGCGGCTCAGTTATCTTCCATTTTGCATAGTTGTCTACAACGAGATTCTTTTTATCCTCTGTCAGGATTTCAGTTGGTGCCGCATCATAAACGAGGATTCGCCTTTCAAAACTTACCACCTGCTGTATAAAGGGGACCTTAAAGTGGAGTCCGGGACCTTTAACACCGTCGACCGGCTTTCCCAGCTGAATAACTATAGCCTGTTCCGTTTGATCGACGGTAAATATAGAGAGGGATACTACAAAAACACAAAGGAACAGAATTATTATCGTCAGTTTTGCTTTCATCTTAATCGGTTCTCCTTATAATCCCTTTATTTGACCGCTTCTTCAATCTTCTTGTTCAAAGGCAGGTGCGGTAAAATATTTTTTGCCATGTCCCCTTCGATGATGATCTTGTCGACACCGGGGAGAATCTCCTCCATCATCTCAATATAAAGTCTCTTCTCAGTAACATCTTCCGCCATTTTGTATTGAGCAAGGATTTGCAGAAATCTGCTGGTATCTCCCTTTGCGGCGATGATCTTCGATTCCTTGTAGGCAATGGCATCGTTTGTTATCTGTGACGCCTTACCCTTTGCCTTGGGGAGTATGTCATTCCTGTATCCATGGGCATCGTTAGTCAATTTTGACTTATCTTCCTTGGCGCTGGCAACATCCTTAAATGCAGCCATAACCTGATCTGGAGGATGCGCGTCTTGAAGCTGAACGGCCACGATATGTAATCCGGCATCATAATCATCCAGTATCTTCTGGAGGTTGACCTTCGTATCCTGCTGTACCTGATATTTACCGGTAGTCAGTATGTCGTCTATATCGCTCTTTCCGACAGTCCCTCTCATTGCAGCTTCTGCCGCATCCTTTACTGTTTTCGGAATATCGCTTACATTAAAAAGGTATTTCACCGGATCCTTTATCTTATACTGAACGATAAAGGTAAGGTTGACAATATTTTCTGCCTTGGTAAGCATCAGGCTTTCACTGGGTACGGCCCTGTTACGGCCTACCTGTCTGTCACCGACGGTTCTGAATCCTATTTCAATTCGCTTTACCTCTGTTACTTTCGGTTTCAACACTGTTTCTATGGGAGTCGGCAGATGATAATGCGGGCCTGCCATCGTTGTTCGTACCGCTTCCCCGAATCTTTTCACTACGCCTAGCTCATCAGGGGCAACAAAATACACACCCGACATGAGCCATAAAATCAGTATAATAACCACTACTGCTGGCGCCATTTTAAATTTTTTCAAGAAAGGAATATTAGAAAAGGGCATCGACTTCTTAAACCTTTCAAAGACCGCCTTTAAATCGGGCGGCTGATCTTTTCCCCAAGGATTTCCTTCATTACCGTCCCAGGCCATAATTACACCTCTCATTTATTTAAACATTTGTCTTATGCTAACATGCTCTTATTACACAGTCAACAAATAGAATTGTTTTAAATAACTTCTTATGATAGATTATACGACCTGTAAGAAACTGCGGGTACCATTGTTGCACAATTCCTATCAATTTCAATTTGATCCGCAGTGTCGTGATCGCGCAACTGTTAACCTTTCAAACCATAGAAAAATTAATGTATTTCAAATAAAGGGGGAAAAATGAACCCGGAAGTATTCAGGGAATATGATGTAAGAGGCGTTGTTGAAAAGGATCTTAATAGCGATTTTGTCCATGATCTTGGAAGAGCCATAGGCACCTATGCAAAAAATCATGGCGTTGAGACCATGACCGTCGGAAGAGACACACGACTCTCATCAGAGGAATATCAGCGATTCATTATGAAGGGTATCGCATCGACAGGAATAGCTGTCACAGATATCGGCCTCTGCGCTACGCCCATCCTCTACTTTTCCATCAGACACTTACAGAAAGGCGGAGGCGTCATGGTGACGGGCAGCCACAATCCACCCGAATTCAATGGATTCAAGATTTGCGTCGGACCCGATACGATTTATGGCGACGAGATTCAAAAACTGCGTACAATCATCGAGGCGGGTGATTACCTGACGGGCTCCGGGAACATTGATAGGGTGGATCTCACCAAGGCCTATCAGGATTACATCTTTGATAATGTGGAAGTAAAGGGAGGCCTCAAGATAGCAGTTGACGCTGGCAATGGTGTGGGAGGGCATTTTGCCCTGCCCCTGTTCGATCGTTTTAACTGTTCAGTCATTCCTCTTTACTGCGACATGGACGGGAATTTCCCCAACCACTTCCCCGATCCCACGGTAGAGGCAAATATCGCCAATCTCATTGCCATTGTTAAAGAAAAGAAACTTGATGCCGGCATTGCCTATGACGGCGATGCCGACCGTATCGGCGTTGTAACGGACAAGGGTGATATACTCTGGGGAGATCAACTCCTGATTTTATTTTCCCGATTTATCTTAAAGGAAAATCCCGGTGCTGTCATTATCGGAGAGGTAAAATGTTCGCAAACCCTGTACGACGATATAAAGGAAAAGGGTGGAAGGGGCATCATGTGGAAGGCGGGCCACTCACTGATCAAGGGCAAGATGAAGGAAGAACATGCACTCCTGGCCGGTGAAATGAGCGGCCATATCTTTTTCGCAGACCGGTATTTTGGATTCGATGACGCAATCTATGCCTCGGCTCGACTTTTAGAGATTCTCTCCAAAACAGGCAAGAAATTGAGCGATCTACTTTCAGGTCTGCCCAAAACCTACAACACGCCCGAAATCAGGATAGACTGTCCCGATTCAATAAAATTTCAGGTTGTTGAAAGGGTAAAGGAATACTTTAAGAAAGGATATAAAACCATCGATATAGATGGCATTAGAATCCAGTTTGATAATGGTTGGGGGCTGGTGAGGGCTTCCAACACACAACCTGTGCTTGTGCTCAGGTTTGAATCGCTAACCAGGGAAGGACTCAATTCTATCAGAGGAAATGTTGAAAAAATAGTTGATGACTGTGTGAAAGAGGCACAATCCCGATAATTCCCTCAGGGAAAAAGAAAGGAGATGCCATGTCAAACTTTTCTCAAAAACACCCCAAAATAACCAATCTTTACCTTTTCGGTAAAGGGATGGAAGATCTGAAACCCAAGATTAGAAAAAAGGCGTCGGGCAAGCGTGCCGTCCTCGTCATACCCAGCCTGGCAACGGAATTTACTGAGGAAGAGAACAGGCCTGTCTTCGAAAATATACTGAAACAGCTCAGCAGCGTTTCTTATCTCTACAAGATCATATTCGGACTTGACGGCGCAACCGATGAAGAGGCACTGGAACTTGCCAAGCTGATACAGTCATATGGGATAAAGAATTATATTATTCAGCACAATCAGGGAAAGGCCTTCAAATCACTGTACAGAAAGTTAAATGACGCTGGCTTCGCACTGGAGCAGCCCGGCAAGGGCAAGAACATGTTCATGTCCTTCGGTGTGGCGCAGTCGCTGGGGGCCCAGTGCGTGGGTGTCATCGACGCAGATATAAAAACCTTTAATCGAAGGCAGCTCGACCGCATGTTCTATCCCGTTATCGTCCTCGATTATGACTTTGCCAAGGCCTTTTATCTGCGGATAGGTAATGGCCATATGTACGGACGAGTAAAACGGCTCCTCCTCGATCCCCTCCTCCTGGCGCTGAAAAGGAAGTTTTGCGATTCCGGAGAAGACAAGTTCCTCAGGCTTATCGACTATCTTCTTGCATTCAACTATCAGCTTTCCGGGGAAGTCGTCTTTGACAAAACCCTTTTAAAGCGTATGCACTTTGCAACCAACTGGGGCGTGGAGATATTCACACTTATAGAGGTGTACAGAAGGGCTAATAATGTCTGCCAGGTCCAGTTCTCCTCGCAACCCTTCGACCACAAACATCAGCCAATATCACCTGGCGACAAGGAAAGAGGCCTCTACAAAATGGCCATCGATATTGTGACCACCATATTCTCATCTCTTGTTATTGAAGAAGGGCTTGAAATTTCCGATTATTTCATACAGGATCTGACAATAACCTATCTGAATGTGGCCAATGAACTTATCAAGAAGTATGCCGACAATTCAAACTTTTCTTCTCTGACGTATGATCGCAATGCCGAAGAGGCAATGGTCCGCGGGATCTTCAAAGACGCTATTCTCGACGCTGGTGACTATCTGACGTCTCCTTACCGCCTGACAGAACGGTTCCTTCGGTTGATTGTAAGCGATAAACGATTCCATAAATATATTGACGCAGGTCTCGACAGTGATTTACTTGCCTATGAAAAAAAGGATCGCAGACAGTTATTCGAGGTGCCGCAGACTGTTTCGTGGGAACAAATAATAATGAAACTCCCCGGAATATTAGACGAAATAAAAGTAGTCTCAAAGAAAGAACAGACAAAATATGCCGCGCCGAAATAACCATAAAAAGGATTGACGCTCCTTGTCGCACAGTGTGGAAAATGCTTACACCCTTCATTTCACGCGACAAGGATGATCCTCAGATCCATGACATTGGTCATCGTGGGACCGGTCATCAATAAGTCATCGATTGCCTTGAAAAAATTATACGAATCGTTTCTTTCGAGATATTCCGCGGCGCTGTACCCCATCGCCCCTGCCCTCTCTATGGTGTTGCCGTCTGCGATGGCGCCTGCGGAGTCTGTGGGTCCATCCGTACCATCGGTCCCACCGCTGAGGAGGGTGACCCCTTCCATGCTATCCATCTCTATGGCCGCGGCGAGAACAAATTCCATATTACGGCCACCCAGCCCAGCCCCCTTTATAGTTACCGTCGTCTCCCCTCCGGTTATAATACAGGCAGGTCTTTTGACTGGGTTTCCCGTAGCTATAATTTCCTTTATGATGGCAGTATGGACCTGCGCGACATCTTTCGTTTCACCCTCCACAAAAGACGATAAAATCAGAGTATTAAATCCAAGTTCCACCGCCCTGTCTCGAGCCGCGTTCAGAGACAGTCTCGAACTCCCGATTATTAGGGGGTAAGTTTTATCAAAAACGGGATCACCCACTTTGGGAGTTTCGGGTTCTTTCCCCGCTTTTCCCCGGATAAGGTAGTCAAGGACCGCGGATGGTATTTTTTCTGTTATCTTATATTTTCCCAGAATTTTCAGCGAATCATCGAAACTGCTTCTGTCAGGGACGGTAGGACCAGAGGCGATAACGTCGAGATTATCACCAATCACGTCTGAAAGTATGGGTGTCACGAGTGTTGCAGGGTATGCAGCCCGCGCCAGTTTTCCCCCCTTTATTCCGGAAATATGTTTTCTGATCGCATTGATTTCATGTATGGTGGCGCCGCATTTGAGAAGTTCCTGCGTCGTCGCTTGTTTATCGGCAAGAGATAGTCCGGCCACGGGGAGTGGCATAAGCGCCGATCCTCCCCCCGATATGAGGCAGAAAACGAGATCTTTTTCACCACATTGCTCAAGGAGTCTCAATATTCCTTCCGTTCCCTTTATCCCTGCTTCATCGGGGACGGGATGGGCCGCCTCGTGTATCGATATCTTATTCAGGGAAAGACCATAATCGTATTTTGTAGTTACCGCTCCTCCGGAAATCCTGGCCCCCAGAATTTCTTCAAGGGCATTCGCCATCGCTGACGACGCCTTCCCTGCTCCCACAATGAATATTCCTTTGTAGCTATTCAGATCGAAGATCCGATCGCCGACGGTCAACTGATCACCACGTAATAGGATCATACGTCGGATTGCTTCTCCTGGATCTGCGGCCTTGAGTCCACAATTGAAGATATCTCTGATATCGGCACGGAGGTCTTTCATCATCTGCTCCCCTATTCTCTTTTACGATTCCGACTTTTTTGTTACATCTCTCTTTATCATATTTACCGTTTCCATCAGTACGTCAAATACATTTTCCCTGAAATCACCGGCCACGACAACATACATGATATCATCGCCCGGCAGAAGTGTCCCCTCTTTCACTTCGGCCAGCACCTCTATTATTCCCTGGCGTTTTTTCATCACCGAGATTATTTCTGCCAGTCTTTCCCTGTCCGCCTTGACTTCAAGCTTTTCTACAGGACTCCCATCCCTGGATGATGCCCTGACGACTCCATTATGACAGAGTATCATCCCCGCTTTGTGATAATTGGGGTGGCTCTTCACACTTTTGACCATATCATTTAAATCCATATTTTTCTCCTGCTCCCTGCCAGTAATTTTATAACACGTTGAAGGTCCGGTTCGATAGTAACTCCAATTATTTCAACTGAAGAACATATATCTCATATAATTCATTTTCGCCATACCGCAACTCTATCATTGTTTGTGCAACCGCATTCCCCGGCAACAAGCAGCAGTGAATGGGCTTTTTGATTGACTGCAAAAAACCTTTGTGAGAAAAGTAGCCATGCGCCACAAGAGAAAGAAACAAAAAAACCTGCTCAAACTGGGTGAATTCCTCCATAAGGCCCTGAAGAGAAGAAAGATCCTCCTCGACATGGCGGACACTTCTCTCCTGGAGACATGGAACAAATCCGTCGGGACGGGGATAGCGGCACAGACATACCCCTTCAAATTCAAGAACAATACCCTCTTTGTCAAGGTTTCCAATTCTACCTGGATGCAGCAGTTGCAATTCATGAAACAGGATATCATAGATAAAGTCAACCCTGCTTTCGCGAACAAGACGGTAAAGAACATCTACTTTTCCATAGGTAAAATCCCGGCCCCATCTGTCACCAAAGAGAACACTGAAGAGACACAAAAGCTTGAACTATATTTTCTGAAGGAAAGAGACAGGAGGCTTATAAAGGAGAGCCTCGAATCCATACACGATGAAGAACTCAGAAACATTGTAAAGCGGGTAATGACAAAAGAGATAATCAAAAGAAGAATTATCGATGACGAGAAATATCCTTGAACAGGGACTTCATCTCGGCGCTATATCCATCGTCTTCTCCATAGATAAAGAGTGGCGGCATCACAAAGAGTTCCTCCCCTCCCCCTTTCGTTCCTTCCACCAGAATAAACTCCGCCCTCGACGACAATTTTGAATGAACCATTCGCATTTTCTTCGGTTCGATACTGTTTTTCCTCATGTGATAGAAAAGACCTGCTCCCCGCACGGCGGGATATATAATAAATGCACTACCCCAATCCTTCAGAAGGTATCTGGCGGCGGCAAGAAAATCAGTTAAGGCGCCCTTCACTTCATGACGTGCCACGGCCCGTTCTTGATTGTCATTGATTCGCCCCGAATCGATTTTCCGGTAAGGTGGATTGAAGACAACCATGTCCATGGATTTCGGTTCGAAAATTCTATCCACCTTTTTTACATCACAATGATTGATCCTGACCCTGTTCTGATAATCATTGAGTTGAACACTTCTTCTGGCCATATCGACGAGGTCTTCCTGAATTTCCACGCCTTCAATGTGGGACGACGTAAACCGGTAGGCAAGAACAATAGAGATAACACTGCTTCCCGATCCGAGATCGGCAACGCGACTGTCCTTCTTTATCGTAACAAAATGGGACAGCAGCATGGAATCGACAGAAAAGCGGTATCCGCTGTTCTTCTGAATGATCCTGATTCCGTCATTGAAAAAGATATCTGCCGTCTCATCATTCTCGATTACTACATTTTCATGATCCATAGAATATGGTACAATCCTTTTTCTAAGATAGCTCCTTTATAATACATTCCTATCGTTTTTCATCCTAAAATCGTCACCTTTTCATTCCAACAATCGAATGTAATAGAAATACGCCTATAATTTCGTTTTAGACTACCCCCCCCAAAAAACGCTTTTTGAATCTCTCCCGTGCACTATCGGCGATTTCGAATGCTTCGAGAACATATCCACAGTCAACACCAATATTCTTCAGACTCTTATAGGGGGGTCAATCAATAGCATATCCATATCTTTTTCTCCTCGTTAGTGTATTAACATTGATAGATAGAACAGGAAATAGAATCTGACTGATGCTTCCAACTGTGAAAGATCGACTACCTCGGCTATTTTGGAAAATTATTGTGGTTCTTGTCTCTCTTGATCATCACGAATTTCCATATGGCGAGGGATGCACTGCTTGCGTCTCAATTAAAAGTAATTGTATCTGCATGTCAAGAAAATAATAACAAAAAAGCATACGGATAACAACATACAGCCTGGGATGCGTTATAGCCATGGTGAAAAGAGGGCCAAGCTGAAATATGCATATTAGACAGTGGATGTGGGGAGACCTTTTTAGTTGACAGACATTGTCTAAGTATATATTCTTAACACCATTTCTAAGGACGTATACTTATGAAAAAACAGGGGTCAGGTCTCAACATTTGACATTTTCATGTTCCGGTAAATTTCTGACAGTCTTTTCCCGGAGATTTCGAATGTTGAAACCTGACCCCGTTTTTGTTTGTCGGGGGGTTATTTTTTATGAGGAAGATACTCGTTACCGGAGCGGCCGGCTTTATAGGGTTTCATCTCGCGAAGAGGCTGCTGGGTCTCGGTGATAGCATATTGGCTATCGATAATCTCAATGATTATTATGATGTCAATTTAAAGAAAAACCGCCTCAAGATACTTGAAGAGACGGGAAACTTTCATTTTCGCCTCATTGATCTGGCCAATCGCGAAGCCATGGAAAAGCTTTTTCTAAATAACTCCTTTGACATCGTGGTAAACCTTGCCGCCCAGGCCGGCGTCCGCTACTCTATCGAAAACCCACGAGCATATATAGACAGCAATCTGGTGGGTTTCGCCAACATATTGGAGGGATGCCGGAATAGCGGTGTGAAACATCTTGTCTTCGCGTCCTCCAGTTCGGTGTATGGCGCGAATACTCAAATGCCCTTTTCCGTGCACCACAACGTGGATCATCCTGTCAGTCTCTACGCTGCAACGAAAAAGTCGAACGAACTTATGGCCCACACATACGCGAATCTCTATGACCTTCCATGCACGGGGCTACGATTTTTCACCGTTTACGGCCCCTGGGGAAGGCCTGATATGGCGCTCTTTCTCTTTACAAAGGCCATCCTGAAGGGCAAGACCATCGATGTATTTAATCATGGAAAGATGCGGCGTGATTTTACCTATATTGACGATATTGTAGAAGGGGTCATGCGTACAATGGAAAGGATTCCGCAGCGAAATCCCGAATGGTCCTCCGATACCCCCGATCCGGGGAGCAGCTTCGCCCCCTACAAAATCTACAATATCGGAAACAATAACCCTATCGAGCTCATGCATTTTATTGAAATGCTTGAGAAATGTCTCGGGAAAAAGGCGGAAATGAATTTTCTCCCCCTCCAGCCCGGTGACGTTCCGGCAACCTACGCCGATGTCGACGATTTGACGAGAGACGTCGGTTTCAAACCCGATACACCGATTGAGGTGGGGATCGAAAGATTTGTGGAATGGTACCGAGGGTACTACAATGATTAATTTTGAATTTTTAGATGAATGGAAAACCTAACATAGTAAGGGATAAGGCTTATCAGTTCGCTTTAAAGGTTATCCATCTTTATCGCAAGCTTGCTAAAGAAAAGGAATTTGTTATTTCACGACAATTGTTGAAAGCAGGTACAAGCATCGGGGCAAATATCGAAGAGGCGACGGCTGCTCAAAGTAAAAAGGATTTTCTTTCCAAAATGTCGATTGCTTCAAAAGAAGCACGAGAAACACAGTACTGGTTAAGACTGCTGAGAGACAGTGATATCTGCGATCGAAAGGTAGCTGAACCCCTTATCAGTGATGCCGACGAACTGATAAAACTACTGACATCCATTGTCAAGACCACCACTTCCACAATTAAGAATTAAGCATTAAACATTATGAATTCTGATACCTTATATCTTACATCGACAGGTCGTCTTGCGCGCAGATTGCGGCACAGGTTTCGCATGAGATGCATCGACGACGGCCTGCGTGGCTGGCACCCCCCTCAGGCCTTGAGTCTCAACGCCTGGCTCCAGAACAGATGGGCGGAATCGTGGGCAGAGAGAGCGCCCGCATCAGAGACGTACCGCACCAATCTCTGGTACAAACTGGCTTCTGAGATATCCCCCCCAACGCCCTTTGAAAGGGATCTCGGACTCTGCAGTCTCCTTGATGAAAATTACGGCATCATGGTCCGCCATCGCCTGGAGCCGGCTTCCGGATTCCCTTCCACACCCTTGGTGGAATGGAGAAGGGAAATAAGCAGGGCATTTAAAGAGCGGCTTGCCAGTGAGGGTTTCTTCCACCCTGCCGAATTACCACTTCTTGTTTCCAACGCAATTTCAACAAATGCGGCCGTCTGCCCTGG
Organism: uncultured Syntrophaceae bacterium; assembly: GCA_964394725.1. GTDB lineage: Bacteria > Desulfobacterota > Syntrophia > Syntrophales > UBA2210 > JAFGPZ01. Next base: position 10,805 of record CAYMYS010000009.1, on the reverse strand, counting down.
AAAAATGTCACTCTCGGGATTCGAGTCTCCGGCGCCCATTGAAAGGGATCTCTTTTCCCTTCTCGAAAAAAAGGCCCACGTCGAGTTTTGCGAAGCCCACGGAGGAAAACCTGAAGAGCTGATGGCCGTTGCCCTCCCCTCTCCCGAACAGGAGGTGCGATACCTGGTTCACTGTCTCGCAAAAGACGCGCGATCTCTTCCCCTCCACAGAATAGGTGTTATCGCACCCGACCTGCAGGCCTGCGCGAACACACTGGAAGAGGAATTGACAGAGGTATTGGGAGATAACCCCTCACAAGGCTCACAGTGGTTTAATATTACACTCGGAAAATCACTCCATGATTCACCACTGGTGAAGGCGGCTCTCCTGCCGCTGATATTACTGACAGGAAAAGAAGGGCGCGACATCTTTATTTCCCTTTTGCTCTCCCCCTACTATGGGTGCTGGCAGGGTCACAGGCAGGCCATCGCCAGGGCCGACCGGGTCTGGAGGCAACGTTCCATAGATGCAGGCCTGGATAATATGATTACATCTCTGACGAGGCGGGATTCTACCCTTCTGGAAAAGATTCTTGCAGGCGGCGCGAGGAATATCCTCACCTTCTGCGAGAACAGGCCCAAAAAACGTGAGGAAATCGCCTTCTGGATTACAAAGATGACGAAGCTGTGGTCTGATCTCGGATTCCCGGTGATTTCCGATGAGAAGGACACTCTGGCGTGGAGACACCTCAAGAATATTCTGAATGACATGCAGGCCACCCTTTCCAAAGAACGTATGACTGCTCAGGAGTTCCTTTCCTGGTGTACCCATGTCGTCTCCCGGCAAACAACCCACAGGAGTGCATCAGAAGAGGCAGGTATTCAAATCATGGGACTCATCGAATCGAGGGAACTCGATTTTGAAAAGATATATGTCCTGGACATGAATGATCGTTCACTCCCCCAGCCTGTACGACCCCTTCCCTTTCTCGACACGTCGGAGCGAAGGGTGGTCCAGGGTGGATCGGCCCAGAGCCAGTATAATTTTGCCGAAAAGGCCTTCTCCGGAATCCTCGGCTCCGCTCCCCGCGTCACGCTCCTCAGGGCGGAACAGAAGGATTCGAAATTGCTCTCACCCTCTCCCTTCTGGCCCGGATCTGAAATTAAGGAATCCATCGACATCTGGCGCGAACCCGGTCCTGCATGGCTGAGGGCACCATGGTTGCAATCTTCCTTTCAGGGACTGAACGAGGCAGATGGCCGGGACATGATCACTGATTTCAGGCAACAGATCGCCAGTGGTGATCTCCATCCCGATCCGGACTGTGTCCCCCAGGTCCTCTCTCCCAGTGACATGGAAAGGGCAGTTACCTGTCCCTACATCTTTTTCGTTTCACGCATACTGAAGATAGAAGAACTTGAAAGGGTACAACAGGGTGTCTCGCCGAAGGAGCGGGGGATTCGTCTTCATCGGATACTGGCATCATTCACAAAGGGTGCACGAAATTCGGATCCCGGCCTTTTCAGCGACAGGGAAGCTGTCCTTGAGCTTCTAACCCGATGCGTCGATAAGGAATTTCGCGATGTCGAGAGAGAACCACACTGGCAGGTGGAGCGTAAACTCCTGATGGATTCGGGGGAATCGGTTGCGCCGGGACTCCTCATCGCATGGCTTGACGAGGAGATAGGTTACCGCCAGGATGGGTGGCAGTGCATAGCAGAAGAGGCCGGGTTCACCGACCTCAGCGACAGCAGCTGGCCCTTTTCGCTCCGCGGTCGCATAGACCGAATAGACTACTTGAAGGACCGGGGGATCGTCTGCTGGGACTATAAAACAGGAAACATACCGACGGCGTCCGCCATTATTCATCAGTTCACCGCTCCCCAGCTTCCCCTCTATCTCCTGGCGATCAGGACGGGGAAGGTGGTGGATATGGAAAAATATGTAGGGATCGAAGAACCGGTTTCGGCAGGATACATGCAGTTAAAATCCCTGAAGGCTGTTAAGATACAGGCCATTGAGGCGATCGAATCATCTCTCGACGAATGGATCGGCGTCATATCCGATCTGGGTAAAATACTCACAAAGGGTGATTTCCCGGCACAACCATTTCCCGTTTCACTATTTGAAAAGAGGAATGATACCTGCAGGGACTGCTCATTTATCACCCTTTGTGAAAAAGGAATTTATCCGAGGGAAAGGATGAATGAATGATTATTAATTTTTCCCCGCTGGTTCAATCTTGTAGATTGAACCTCAACTGTAAATAGAGGTGCTAATTGCCAACAGTCAGAGTATCGAAAGAACGGAAAGAGGATATATTCTTAATGATGTGGTTCAATCTACAAGATTGAACCAGCGAAAGGAATTAAGCATTAATATTTTACCATTATTAATTGAGAATTCAAAATTGAAAATTCCATTAGTTGACCATATGGAGCGCCTCTCGGCACTCGACACAACCTGTTCCCACCACGTCGAATCGCCGGCGGGCTCGGGAAAGACCCTCCTCCTTACCATGAGATTTCTCAAGCTGCTGGGAGAGGTCGGCAATCCACAGGAGATCATCGCCCTCACCTTTACGGAAAAGGCGACGGGAGAGATGCGTGGCCGTATCGTCCAGTACCTCGACAGGGCCAGGAAATCAGAACGACCGGAAAATAAACTGGATGAAGAACTTTTGGCACTGGCTGCGGCGGCCCTGAAAAAACATGGGGACCATATGGAGTTGATCACCTCTTCCGATGGTCTCAATATCATGACCTTTCACGGCTTTTGCAGCTATATCACACGGCGCGCCCCTCTCGAAGCTGGTCTCGCTCCCGACTATGAAATCATTGAAAAAGAGAAACAGTCCGATATTATCGAAGAAGCCATCGATTACGCCCGTGAAAAGATTTTTTCCTATCCTTCAGATGACATAAAGAGGATATCTCTGGAGAGAAGACTGCTTCGCCATAATAACAGCTGGTTCAGCCTATCGGAGGAACTGAAGGATATTTTATCGGGGAGGGATCGTTTCGCCGACCTTACGCGATTCGTGAGAGACTCGGCCGACGGGGGGTTGTCATCCCTGTCCGGGATTATCAATGAAAGACTCCGTGTTTACATCGAAGGATCCCTCGCTACCCTGCGCGAAAAGTTTCTCATCTCGGAACTGGGCGTCAGATGGGATGATTTTTTCACCCATCTTTCTTCGAATAATGCGGGATTAGCCCTGTCGATACCCCCTTCCCTCCCGATCGGCAGATGGGAAAATCTCGAAGCATGGCAGATCATTTCAGAGTCCCTCCTTACACAGGGGGGCACGGCGAGAAAAGTGATGGGTCCCGCATATGGATTTTATCCCAATTTCAAGAAGACTGAATGGGGACAGATGATCACCGGGCTGACCGAAGATATCACTTCTCTCCTCCATGCAGCGAGAGGGTTGCCACCCCTCAATGACCCCGATATTGTTATTGAAGAACTTTCAGATTTCATCATACTGGCAGCCGAGGTGATAGGCGAATATGAAGATCTCTGCCGCAAGAGACAGGTTGCCGATTTTATACACCTTGAACAATCGGCGCTTCGTGTCCTCGACGCCGATAATCCCTCGGAACTGCACCTCTATCTCGATTACCGGATAGGCCACCTCCTTGTCGATGAGTTCCAGGATACCAACGAAAACCAGTGGGAGCTGATACAGAGATTGTGCAGCGGGTGGACGGGGGAAGACGGGAGAACGGCCTTCATAGTCGGTGATCCCAAACAGTCTATCTACGCCTTCAGAAATGCCGAGGTCCGGTTATTCCTCGAGGCAAAAAATGGCATCCCCCTTTCGGGGCACGGCACCCTTCCACTCGTCTGTCATCAATTGAAGACAAACTTCAGGTCAACAAAAAAACTGATAGAATGGATAAACGATCTCTTCAGCCGCACGGTCATGACAAACCCCGATTACGACGCCGATGAAGTCCCCTTCAGCCCCTCGGCCCCAAAAGACCAAACAGACCAGACAGACCAGATCCACCAAACACACCAAATAGACCATATAGACCATATAGACCAAACCCACCAGATCTCCCTCCATCTCTTCCACAATGAAGACAGGCAAAGGTCAAAGGACAGTGAGGCCCTGTGGCTCGCCCGGAAGACGAAGGAGATTCTGAAAGAGACGGGTGGAGGACAATCGATAGCCATACTCCTTTTCACGCGAAACCGCCTTGACCGATATCTCCGGGCCTTTAAGGATGAAGAGGTCCCCCTGCAGGTAGAGGAAGGCCTCGGTCTGCAAAAGAGACCCGAGGTGATGCACCTTATCCAGGCGGCTCGAGCATTTGTCAATCCCCATGATGATCTCGCCTGTGCCTCTCTTCTTCGATCTCCCTGGTCGTGGTTTGACACAAAGACCCTTCACGAAACGTCCATCCAAAGTCCCGAAAGCTGGATGGAAAAGATACGTTCGGCCGCGACATCGAACCCTGGCATGGAAGGCCTCGTACATGCATGTGATCGCGCATTCCTCAGGCTGGGGAGGGATCCCCTGGGAGTGACAGTAAAGAGGTTCTGGGAAGACCTCGATGGCTCGAGAAAGACGGCCCGTCTCTACGGCATGTCAGGCGTTTCCAATTGTCTGAGGTTTTTCCAGCTTCTCGAAGATGTGGAACGGGGGATACCCCAGGATACACTGAATAGCCTGGAGAGGGTCATAGATTCCGTTTATGAACCTCCCGACCCCCGGGCATCGCAGTCTCCCGTCCATTTGATGACCATCCACAGGGCCAAGGGTCTCGAATTCGATATCGTTTTCATACCCTTTATGGACTGGAAACCCCTTGCCAGCGGCTCCAACACACCCCCTCCCTATCTTCTGGAGAGAATACCGGGTACGGGGGGAAAATCTGTTATGGCGATGGGGACGGATTACCGCACGGGAGAATCATCAAAAACCTATACCTTGCTGCGCACACTGAAGAGGAATCGAAAATGGGGAGAGGCAAAGAGATGGTTTTATGTTGCCGCGACGAGGGCACGGAGTACACTTATTATGAGTGGCATCGTAAACCTTAAGGATGATATGATCACTGTGCCCGATAAAAGTATCCTCCACTTTGTCATGAAACATGAGAATATCGATGGATTGCCTCCAAATGGCCGAAACATTGATGTCGACCTTAACCCGGAAATCGCCTACGTACCCCCGGAAAGGAATCGAGAGGATACCGGTCTTCCCGAACCCTACACACTCTCACCGGAAAGACCACCCTATGTAGTCGAAACCCCCTCTTCCATGGATTCGGACAGTATATATGATGAGGAAACTGGCGATAAGTCAGTGGAAAGTCTTGGAGACACCTCGTCGGAATCGATTCGCGGAACAATAATCCACGCACTTATAAAAACAGCGATCAAAGGCAGATCACTTCCATCAGTCAAGTCAGTGGCCATTGCTCTTACACAAAAGGGCATGTCAGAGTCGCAAGCCACCCATCTTGCCCCTGACATCCTGGAGGAAGTAAAGACCACAATGAGTTCTCCCTTCATTGCCGGACTGATTGACAGGACCAATCATGAAGTTAATTCCGAGTTTGCCATCGAAGATGTTCACAGGGAAAGCCATCTTCGTTCCGGAATCATCGATCTTCTGGTATTCGATGGTAGATCATGGTGGATATGCGATTTCAAGACAGCGAGACCGGGCAAGAATGACACAATCGAGACCTTTATAATCCGGGAGAGAGAGGCCTACCGGTCTCAGCTCAAAACCTATGCTGCGATGCTCGCCCACCTGAAATCGTATGAGGAAAGTGATATACGAAGGGGTATATATCTTACGGCACTTCAAAAATGGGAAGAATATTAGATTAATGTTGATTGTTGAATGGTTAATGCTTAGTTTAGAATTAAGCATGAAAAATTTAAAATTGTTTTTATTACTTTTTGTTATTGACAAAGAAATCTACCAATTACTATATTAGCGTTGTATATACTGTGGGAGGAATTTCCCAATGATCAGAAAGGAAAATTAGATTGATAAATTTATATAGATGCAAAAAGAGGGGCACTTTTATTACTGACCCATGTCATGACAAAATATGCGAATGGTGGCTGAAAAGTGAAACCTTTTGCAATTGTACCTGGGTTGCCTGTAACTACGGACCATTTACGCTCGAAGAGGTGGGTGACATGATGGGTGTAACCAGGGAAAGGATACGACAGATCGAGGCCAAGGCCCTTAAAAAACTGCAACATAAAAAGAGAAAGGATCAGCTTACAGACTTTGCGTCACTACCGAGAGAAGAAGATTTGTTGTAAGTCACCTATACTAATTATTCTTCCTGGCGTTAAGCTCTTCTAAAAACTTTTCCAGGCGTTCCCTTCTCTCTGACCTCGAAAAGAGGAGCGCCGAAGTATCAAATTCATAATCCAGGGCGGTACTTTTATCGAGACGGGGTACAATGTCGGATATACGTTTGACTGCCTCTATTGCCTTTGGCGGTTTTCGCGCAATCTCCTTCGCCAGTTTTTCCGCCTTTTCCATAAATGTATCGGGAGGCGCGACCTTATTTACCAGGCCTATCTTCAATGCCTCTTTTGCCCCGATAGGATCACCAATCATGGTAATCTCTTTTGCCTTAAAGTGACCGACAATTCTTCGTAATGGATCAAAGAGAGGGTTCAGACCGAATTTGATCTCGGGATGACCGAATATGGCCGATTCGGAGGCCACGATGAGGTCGCAGACGACAGCCAGATTGAATCCGCCGCCAAAGGCTATGCCTCCCACCGCCGCGATAACCGGCTTTTTGAAGGAATATATCCTTTTCAAAAAATCGGCTATGGAGCCAAAGTAGTCATCTATATCCCCATCAGGCAGGGAAGACATCTCTTTCAGATCCATTCCTGCACTGAAGATATAATTTCCGCCTGTAATAACAACGGCATTCACTGACTCGTCCCGCTTAATGTGAGCAAAAGAATCCATCAGTTCCGCTATCATAGGCCGTGAAAGTGCGTTCATATCATCGGGACAATTCATTGTGACTATGACATAGCCTTCCCTTTTTTCCACTTTGATCGTATTGTAGTTCATAGGGTTTCCAGTCTCTTGCAATCACTTTTTCCCTTGTACCTGGGCAGGTAATAAGGGGTCGTCACGATGCCTCACCGCCTCGGTAAAGATAGTTAATTCCCGTATTGCTGCTCTTTAAGTCCTCAGAAATAACTGATATTATTTCCTTTGTCAGATATCTAAGCAGGCTTTTTCTCTTCCTCTCGGGATAAATAACATGTGGTTTACCCTCAATACCAGCCAGTTTGGCGGCAATCCTGATCGAGTGCTCCATATTTCCAAGCTCATCGACAAGCCCCAGGCGCATTGCCTGCCTCCCCGTATATATCTTCCCGTCGGCTATTTCTTTTACAACTTCTTTCGATATATTTCGACCCGTAGAAACGGCCTCAAGAAATTGATCGTAGATATCGTCGACAACTCCCTGTATGAGCGCTCTTTCATCCGCCGTCATCTCCCTGGCGGGAGAACCGACATCCTTGTATTTACCACCCTTTATAACAGTCGGCTTCAATCCGATTTTGTCCAGCAGTTTTTCGAACTGCGAAAACTGGATAATCACGCCTATACTGCCCGTTATTGTTCCCGGGTTGGCGATAATTCTGTCTGCCGCACATGCGATGTAATATCCGCCCGATGCAGCCACTGATCCCATCGATATGACGACTTTTTTATGCCTCTTGAGTTCACGTACCTTGTCATATATCTCCTGTGAAGGCACAACGCCCCCTCCGGGAGAGTCGATTCTTATGACTACCACGCCGATATGATCATCCTTCTCATACCTCTCCAGAAGGTCTGTCACCTCCATGGAGTCGCTTATCAATCCCCTTATCATCACCACGCCGACCTTACCCTTGCGCGAGAATGGTTCTTCCGTACCACGCAATAAGGCCACCCCATATATCAAAAGGAACGTAACCGTACCGACCATTACCAAAAGCAATAATCCAAAAATTACAGGATGTTTCCTCATGTTCAACATACTTGTATTGTAATATATTTTTGTTATCCGCCTCAATTATCCCTCCTTTCAAGGAGGGATAATTATGTACGGACAGGGAATATATCAGGAATCAGACCTTCATTCCAGCTAGAAGATCTCCAAGATTGGAAACAACCTTCTCATCGTTGTTAACATACTGACTGGGAGCCGGTTCACTTGAACTTGAATTCGTTTCTATATCCTTTATGCTGAGGCCTACCTTTTGATTGTCAACTTCGATATTCTTAATAACGGCAGAGACGGTATCTCCTGGAGAATACAGATCCTTTGAAGATTTCACTCTTCTATTGCTCAGTTCAGATATATGAACCAGGCCCTCGATTCCCTCTTCTATTTCGACAAATATGCCAAAATCTGTGGCATTTGTTACCCTGCCTGAAACCACGGAACCCACACCATACTTCTCTTTCAGCTCTTCCCAGGGATTCTTTCCCAGTTGTTTAATTCCCAGAGAAAACTTCTGATTCTCCGCATCTACCTGTAATACCACAGTCCCTATTTCCTGACCCTTTTTATAGAACTCTGAGGGATGCTTAATCCTCTTCTTCCAGGAAATATCCGATATGTGAACGAGGCCGTCAATATCGTCTTCTATGCCGACAAAGATCCCGAAATCTGTAATATTCTTTATCTTTCCGTTCAATATAGAGCCCTCGGGATACTTTTCCTTCAAGATCTCCCAGGGATTTGACAACGTCTGTTTTAAACCAAGGGATATTCTTTTGTTCTCAGGATCTATCTCAAGGATCTTAACCTTTATCGTCTCACCGACGGTTAAGATTTTTGAAGGATGCTTTGTCTTCTTTGTCCAAAACATCTCGGAGATATGTATAAGTCCTTCCAGCCCCGGTTCCATTTCAACAAAGGCACCATAATCTATAATGCTTACAATCTCTCCCTCGACAACGGAATTTACGGTATAATTTTCAGTAACATTATTCCATGGATTTTCGGTAAGCTGTTTCAGTCCCAGCGACACTCGCTGTTTATCTTTATCAAAGCTCAGAACCTTGACGGTAATCTTGTCCTCTCTGGAAAATTTCTCCGATGGGTGCCGTATTCTGCCCCACGACATATCTGTAATATGTAAAAGTCCGTCTATTCCTCCCAAATCAACAAATAATCCATAATCTGTTATATTTTTAACGACACCTTCTACGATCTTACCCTCTTCCATTGTTTCGAGAATCTGTGTTCTCTGTTCCGCCTGGTCTCTCTCCAGTATGGCTTTTCTGGACAAAACGACGTTATTTCTTTTTCTGTCATACTTCAATACTTCCAGATCCAGCGTCTGCCCTACATATTTATCAAAATTTTTCACCGGTCGAATATCAACCTGAGAACCCGGCAGGAAGGCCTCTACCCCTATGTCAACAGAAAGACCACCTTTCACCCGCTTCGTGATAGTACCCTTGATGGGTATACCCTTACCACAAACCTTTACGATGTCATTCCACACCTGCATCTTGACGGCTTTCTCACGTGAAAGCTTCACGTCATCTTCTTTCTTTCGGTCGACAAAGACCTCTATTTCATCACCAACTGAAATAGTGATTTCACCATTTTCATCTAAAAACTCTGCAAGACGCATCCGACCTTCAGTCTTATAGCCGACATCGACCATAACGACATCGTCATCAATCTGTACAATCTTTCCCTGCACTATCTCGCCGACGGGAATATCATGGAGACTTTGTTCATAAAGCTCTACGAAACTTAAATCTTCCCCTTCGTCGCGTGCTTCTATTTTCTCTTCGTCGAGTGCTTCTATTTTCTCTTCGTCGAGTGTTTCTACTTTTTCTTCTTCGAGTGTTTCTACTTTCTCTTCGTCGAGTGTTTCTACTTTTTCTTCTTCGAGTGTTTCTACTTTCTCTTCTTCGACCTCCTTCCCGATTTTTTCTTCTTCATCTTTAATAATTGAGTTATCTTCATTAACCATTGGACAATTACCCCCTGATATTATTGAGAACTTTAAGAGAGAATATGTAACATACCAACAATGAAATATCAAGCTAATTACATATTCTCTCTTATGCTACAGTATTTTGGATATAGGTGTCATCATTTCTTCAACCACACCGTCAATACCAATACCTGTGGTATCGATGATAATGGCGTCTATCGCCGGCCTGAGGGGAGATATGCTTCTTTCACTGTCCTGACAATCCCTCTTTTCCAATCCTTTTTGTATGTCACCGGCATCACTCGACATTCCCTTCTCCAGTAGTTGATTGAGTCTCCTTTGGGTCCGCTCGTTTACATCGGCAGACAGAAAAAACTTAATATCGGCATCGTGAAATACGACAGTCCCCATATCCCTCCCTTCGGCAACGATACCCCCCTTTTTGCCCGCCTCTCTCTGTATAGGAAGCAGTGCCTTTCTTACGATGGGAAGGGCGGATACCTTGGAAGCAAGTAATCCGATCTCTTCAGTCCTGATTTTGTCGGTTATATCCTCTTTATCGACAAATACTTTCATGTCGTCATGTATCATTTCAAGTGATATGTCGGCATTGCCGCACAACTCAGCAAGCCTCTTCTCGTCATCAAGACTGACGCCGCATTGTCTTATCTTATAAGCAATTGCCCTGTATAGGGCCCCCGTGTCAAGATAGATGTAGGACATCTTTTTTGCCAGTTCCTTGCTGACCGTGCTCTTTCCCACGCCTGCAGGACCATCAACAGTAATCACCAATCTTTTTCCCATTGTTTTATCACCTCTCGGGGATTATATTTCAGTAAAACCCATATATCACAGGAGT
>CAYMYS010000008.1:0-48993 GCA_964394725.1 uncultured Syntrophaceae bacterium | reverse complement strand
TATGGCAGGCAGCAGAAAGTTTGCCCTCGAGCACATCACCCGGGGCGATCTTGCCGCGCTGACACCAGATGCGGCGAGAATCAGCGGTATCGACTACATTATGGATCTGGATAAGGAAGAGGCGATGAGTATCCTCGATAACTGATGAAAGAATGTTCTTATTTTCCTTGAAGTCGTCAGGACTCCGGGAAAGATAGACCCCCTCCCCGGTCTCTCTTGGGGTTGACAGAAACTTTTTAGGCGGGCATTGAGCCCGCCCTTACAAAGGACATTTAACGATTCACCGTCCTGTAGTAACGATAGACTCAACATAAACCTCAGCAAAAGCCGTGTCTCCCAGTCCTGATTCACGGTTTTTGCACCAAGTCGGCCACCACGCGGCGGCCAATGCGGCAATTTCATACCAGCCCAAGCTTAGCTCTATTTTGGACACATATCTAGTAATATCAGATACTTGGATCCGGTCGATCAATTTTTATGGTCACTACATTTTTACAGCTCAGCCTTTGTACGCTTCAGCGGAACACTGGTAATCCCCAGAGCACTATATACCTCCATTTGCTTCGGAGTCGGAATACTCTTTAAGAAGCGGAAGGCATCTTTTACCGATGGAAGCATGACATAGACAGACCATATCTCGTTCTTTGAAAGATCCAGCCTGTCTGTGCGTATGAAGTAACTGTCGCCATATGCCTTGCCCAGTTTAGATGGATCAAAGCTCCATGTTATTCTAGTACAATGTAAAACTTAAACGTTCGCATATTTATGGAATTTTTGCTATAGTCGTCTTCAACAGATAAGGAGGGCGACATGGCACCACGATACAGAGTAACATTAACAAAAGAAGAACGGAAAGATTTGGAGGCTATTTCAACTAAAGGGAAAAGGGCAGCCCGCACCGTATTATATGCTCGAGCACTACTACTGGTTGATGCAGGGGGATATGGTCCGAAGTGGGTTGTTGCACAAGTTGCAGAAGCCTTAGGGACGACGTCTCGAAGTCTCGAACACTTAAAGAGACGATTTGTTGAAAAGGGTCTTTCTGCCGCCATCGAACGTAAGAAGCGCGTGACACCTCCACGAGAAATTCAATTTGGCGGTGAATTTGAAGCCAAGCTTATAGCCTTGGCATGCTCGGATGTCCCGAAAGGTCGAGAACGGTGGACCATACGACTCTTAGCTGAAAAAATGGTTGAACTGAAAATAGTGCCGAGTGTTTCTCCGATGACGGTATGTAACACTTTAAAAAAAACGAACTTAAGCCTCACCTGAGCAAGTATTGGAAGATACCGCCCGACCAAAACGCCAGCTTTGTAGCGGCGATGGAAGATATACTCGAGGTTTATGCACGTCAGTACAACCGGAAAATTCCGGTTGTATGCATGGATGAATCGAGTGTGCAGCTGATTGGGGAGGTGCATGAACCCATTCCAGCAGCCCCTAGCCACCCTGCTCTGATGGATGACAAATACGTTCGCAATGGGGTCGCAAGCATATTCATTGAGGTAGAACCGCTTGGGGGAAAGCGCAAGGTAAAAATCACTGAGCAGCGAACACGGATTGACTGGGCACATTTCATCAAAGAGATGCTTGAAGAACGATATGCAGATGCCGAGAAAGTAGTTCTGGTTATGGACAACCTAAACACGCACAATACGGCCTCGCTATACACGGCCTTTCCACCTGAAGAAGCAAGTCGTCTGGCGGAGCGCCTTGAAATACATTACACCCCTAAACACGGGAGCTGGCTGAACATAGCAGAGATTGAACTCAGCGTGTTGAAGCGACAATGCCTTGCAGGCCGAATTGACTGTATTGAGAAGATGCGCGCTGAAGTGGCGGCATGGAATACCGATCGAAACAACCGTCAAACCAAGGTCGATTGGCAGTTTAGAACAAATGATGCTCGGATAAAACTGAAGCGGCTTTATCCGAAATTTTAGGATATACACTGTACTAGTGTCATTTCAAGCTTGACATGACACTAGGGCATAACTCTATCAGGACAACCCAACGGTACTGCCGGGTATCAAACCTCAAAGTACAGAGAGATTACTACAAAGCCATGGAGGTGATCATGCAGAGAACAACTGGCGAACCAGATAATCCTTGACGAAAGAACGAAAATATGAAACCCTAAACATAACATAACATATTAATATTAATATAGAAAACAGATTATGTTACGTATAGGTAGGTGTACTGCGTATTCCTCGCAATAAAGCACCGGCTGAAGGCACATAGTAGAAAAGGAGCAATTATTCTTATATTTACAGTTTGAACATACCCCTCCCCCTTGGATGAACCCTGACATCTCATTATCTTCCGATGTCATTGAATGGGAACCTGTTTTGCTCACGGAAATATCCTCCTTGGCAACGGCTGATGTATGTTGCAGCTTTGGAGCAGCATAAGGTGTGCCGCACTGATTGGTTGAGTAATATTCCCGTTGCTCACGGTTATATGACAATAAAGGGCAGGCTTTTGCCGGGAGTCCGAGGAGGTAAATCGGTTATCTCGAAGAAGTCATATTAATAATTAAATCGATTTCTTATATGGTCAGGAATTTTTGTTCCAGTCGAAAGGGGAGGGTGTGGATGCCTTTTGCGTGTGCAGCAGGCATCCGTTGACTTTAAAAATTATTGGTTACAAGTGATGCGATGAGCCCGTTGACAGTATTGAACAATCGCAGGCGATAGCTGCAAAGGGGTGAAGAAATATGGACCACTGAGGAGAATATCCCAACTGCGTGATATCAGGTGGCAGATGGAAGTGCCTCCAGTTTTTTACGCAACGTTTTACGATCGATGCCGAGAATTTTTGCCGCCATCGATTTGTTTCCATCCACACTGACGAGTACATTACGAATATGTTCGGCCTCAACTTCGGCAAGGGAGCGGTGGAGTCTTTTGTCTTTCATGACGGAAAAGCGCATCAGTGACGGCAGTTCAGGTGATTCAATAACATTGTTGTCGGACATGACCACAAGACGTCGGATTATGTTCTGCAGTTCTCTCACATTCCCGGGCCAGTGGTAATGGAGCAGGGCCTGTAAGGCCTTATCGGTAAAAGCGGGAATCGGTTTGCCCATCTCTTCGGCAAAGATTTTACTGAAGTCACTAACGAGCATAATGATATCATCATCCCGTTCCCGTAACGGTGGCAGGTCGATGGCGATTACATTGAGACGATAGAAGAGGTCTGCCCGGAAGCTACCCTTTTCTATCATGGCACGTAAGTCCTTATTTGTTGCGGCAATGATACGCACATTAACCGATTGCCGCTTACTGGACCCTACCATGCACACCTCCTTTTCCTGAAGGACACGGAGGATCTTTGACTGCATCGACAAACTGGTATCACTGATTTCATCGAGGAAAATGCTTCCGCCATCGGCAGTCTGGAAGAATCCGGCGCGTGATTCCGTCGCTCCAGTAAAAGCACCTTTCACATACCCGAAGAGTTCGCTTTCGATGAGAGTTTCAGGAATTCCCCCACAATTGACGGGGATAAAGGGTGAAGAGGCACGAGACGAATTATAGTGAATAGCCCGGGCAACCAGTTCTTTCCCTGTGCCGCTCTCTCCCGCAATGAGGACCGTGGCAAGTGTTATAGAGGCCTTTTCAATCGTTTTAAAGACCTTCTGCATAGGTTTTGAATTACCTGTAATGCCCGAATAATTGGATAAACTTTTAGAATTTCTTTCCTTTAAATTTCTCCGTTCACGAACCTTATCAATCGCATTACCCACATGTTCAAAGAGTTCCTCATCCGTAAAGGGCTTGGATAAAAAGTCGAGGGCACCGATACTCATTGATTCAACGGCACTTTCAACGGTAGCGTATCCAGAAATAATCATTACTTCCGTTTCCTTGAAGTTCGCTCTGATGTGTCGAATCAAGTCCAGACCGCTGACTTTGGGCATCTTAAGATCGGAAATAACAAGGTCAATGGCTGTGGCTTCAAGAATTTCAATGGCCGCCGAGGCACTGAGGGCGGCATAGGCAATATATCCCTGCGAGGTAAGGTTGCGCTGAATCATTTCCAGCGTATCCGGTGAATCATCGACTATGAGAATTGTAAACTTCATCTCCCCTGCTTTCATGCCTCAATCCATTCTGATCGCTCAAAGATATTCGAGGGAATGTAATCTCAAAGCGTGTCCCCTGGCCTTTTGTACTCTCTGCGGTTATGCGGCCCTTGTGAGAGGTCACGATGCCATGAACGACAGCGAGCCCCAACCCGGTACCCTCACGGACATCCTTTGTTGTGAAAAAGGGGACAAATATTTGTTTCAAGGTCTTCTTATCCATACCAATGCCGGTATCCGTCACTGTAAGATAGACATGACTTTCAAAGGATCGTGTCATGATACTTACGTTTCCGCCTGCAGGCATTGCCTGCAGGGCATTCACTACAAGATTGACCAGTACCTGCTGCAGCAGCGCAGGATCGCCAAGAATAAGAGGGATATGTGGATCAAGCGTTCGTTCAAGCCGTATTCCCGCTTTGAGAAACCGTTCTTCAAGAAAAGACAGTCCTTCGCGGACAACATCATTGATATTGATCTCCTTCATTGTGTGCGGCGTCTGCCGGGCAAAAAGAAGGAGCTTTTTGATAACGTCCCGTGCCTGCAGTGCAGATCTTACTATTTTATCGGTGTCCCTTACTGCCTGATCCGAGAGTTGGGGATTTTTTTTAACCAATTGCGCAAAACCGAGAATGTTGCCAAGGGGTTCATTCAGTTCATGGGCGATACCGGCGGCAAGCTGACCGATGGTGGCCAATCTGTCGGCATGACGGAGCTGTTTCTGAAGTTTTGCCTGTTCCCCCTGTGCCTGTTTCCTTTCGATAAGTTGGGCCACCTGCGTCGCCATAGTGTTAATTAAGGCACGTTCGCCTTTCAGAAAAAGGCCTTCATCGAGGTGTGGTTTTTCCTCTAAATAGACAACCTCAACAACGCCTTGTTTTTCCCCCTTTATCACTATGTCCGCCGTCTGACTGTAGTCTGATTCTTGAAAATCAGAGAGTGCATATGACCGGCCATTGAAAATAAACCTTGCCGATGTTATTTCAGGGTACTGCCATGCAGGGGGGAGTATCTTAACGATTTTCATGAGGGTATCATCAATTGAAAGCTCAGGTTTTTCTGACAGCTTTGCAATGGCATAGAAACAGGTCAATTCTTTGACCCGTTCCTTTTGCGCCGCCTGAACCTGATGATTCATCAAGGCAAACCCCAGTGTCTTGTTGAATCGTTCATACATCTTGATCTCGTTGGGGGAGAAAAAATCGCTGTAGTGGCTTTTCAGTATCAAGATCCCGATGTTGCCGCTGTTTCGTGTCATGGGAATCGCAGCGAATGAAAGATAGCTTTCCTCCCCTATTATTAATGGATCAGCGCATGTCTCGATATTATTGACAACGAGGCTCCCTTTTTTCGTAAGCGCCAGCTTGATTTCCGATTTTTGCCGTTGAAAAACTTTCCAGCAGATATCTTGAAACCTCGTTCGCAGCAGGAAAGGCGGCTCCCCCACTGTTGGGGAGAAGAGCTTGCATCCAACATGGTTCAAATCACTATCTCCGGAACATCGCACAATTTTGTCTTCTCTTTTTATCCAGTACTCCACTGCATTACATCCGGAAAAATGGAGCAGCAGTGTCAGGATTTTCTGCATGCATTCAACTTCTTGAATGTTTTGTGCTGACAGTCGCAATATCTGCTGCGACAGATGAGAAAAATCGTTCGTAGTTTTCACTTTGCGGAGTCTTGTGCCCATGCGTTTCCTCTACAGTAGCTCCATGATTGTTGTTTGAGTATCTATTTCCTCGGGCGAATAGTCTTTCCCATGTAATCTCCTGTTATGTCCGTCAATGAGGTAAGAGGCGGTATTGAACATGAGTCGTTTTCCCGAGTTACGCAGATAGCTTAAGAGATTGTCATAGGCCCTCCGTTCATCTCCCCTATTAAGCGCCGAAAGAATTTCCGCACGTTCCCCTTCCCTCTGCTATAGATAGCTACATATCCTTCATGTAGTTTCATAAAAGCAATATTTATACCAAGGTTCTTAATCACCTGGTGCGACGAAACAGTGGAAACCTTTTACCATTTGACGCATACATTCACTCATCCTTCGAGTCAAGTAAAAAAGTGATTTAATCCGATAACGTAGCATAAAAAAGTAGATTTGTGTCAACCCCTTCGGCTTTAGAAATGAAATCAAAGACAGTGACACTCTTGATAGTACCATCTTCAGGGAAGGGCTTGTAGACGATCTTCCGCAGGGAAGGATGACCTGCACTGCGCCATAATCAAACGTGACGAATCGGTAAAAAGTTATTTTCGAGCGGATTTGAGCATTTCGGGAAACAGATGATAGCGGTGATTGGCGTGAAGAAAATCTAATTGTTTGAGGGTATTAGCACGAGTTTTAGATTTTTAGCCAAGCATCGAAATCATCCCCGGAATGGTCATCAAGTGGGAAAAATGACTTTTTACCGGACCATCAAACGTGGGATGCCGCCTATTACTTGACTTGTACCCATACTATTCATATATTGTTTCTTTGAAGACATATATATCAGGAGTTTAATAAGTGAAAACTACTGCCATATTATTGCTGTCATGTCCCGATCAGAAGGGAATAGTGGCAGCCATATCGAACTTCGTTTTTCAACACAGTGGAAATATTCTCTACGCGGCGCAGCATACGGCACAACCGGAAAATATATTATTCATGAGAATAGAGTGGGATCTGGAAAAATTTACCATTCCCCGCAACGAAATCAGACAGGCATTTGTGTCACTGGCGGAAAAATTTACGATGAAATGGGACATCCGCTTTTCCGACTATGTCCCCAAGGTAGCCATATTTGTATCGAAACATATCCACTGCTTTCATGATCTGATCCTGAGGCACCGAATGGGAGAATTTCAGGCCGACATAGCCTTGGTGATCAGCAATCACAACGATTTAAGGCAGACGGCGGAGCAGTATTCACTGAAGTTTATGCATTTCCCCATAACGTCCGAAAACAAAATGAGGCAGGAAGAGAGGGAAATCGAAGCACTGAAAGAGCACGGAATCGATCTCCTTGTCCTTGCCCGCTACATGCAGATTCTCAGCGGAAAAATCGTAAATCTCTATCATAATGGAATTATCAACATACATCATTCCTTTTTGCCCGCCTTTGCAGGGGGCAGACCCTACCAGCATGCCTACGAACGGGGAGTAAAGATCATAGGGGCCACGAGTCACTATGTCACTGAAGATCTCGATGAGGGACCTATTATTGCCCAGGATGTTATCCGGATTACTCACAGGGATTCGGTAGAAGATATGGTCCTTAAGGGAAAAGACATAGAGAGGACGGTGTTGGCCCAGGCCGTCAGGCGTCACATGGAAAATAAGATACTCGTCTACGGATCGAAGACAATCGTATTCGATTAGTAGCGGAGCCGGGTGTATTCACTGCGGCGATTTTTTGTCGTTTGCAATTGTGATGTTATACACGTCATCTTTCTTCCTTCTCACTTGCCAAGGGAAAACCCAATGCTTCCCAGATGGGCGAACCGGACATCGATAACGTCTCCCGGCTGAAGGAAAAAGAATTTTGTGAGCGATCCAGTAGAGACGATGTCCCCCTCTTTGAGAATCTTGTCCCTGCTGGCAAACTTATTGGCAAGCCATACCACAACGTTGAGGGGATTCCCCAGGACTTCGATACCGCAGGCGCTGGCGAGGAGATTACCGTTTTTCGTCAGTGCGACACCCTCCATAGACAGATCCATGTCTTTAGGAGAGCGCATTACAGAACCCAGGATTATGCCTCCATGAAGTGCGTTGTCTGCAATCGCTTCTTCCCTGGTCATCTGCCAGTCCTTTATCCGGCAGTCCACAAGTTCAACCGCACCCAGAACGCCTTCCGTTGCTCTCAATACGTCGGCCGTTGTTACACCGGGACCTTCGATATCCCTGCCGATTACGATGGCTATCTCTGCTTCAACTGCCAGTTTGCAGAAGCTCGATGCCTTCACCTCCCTTAGTGGCGAATATTCCGATCCCGTGGTCATGCATCCCAGGATCGGTTCCGAGATGCCGAGTTGCTCCATCACCGAACGACTCGTGGCACCAATCTTCCATCCTATAATCCGCTCACCTCTCTCAATCCTGTCTGCGATAAGCAGCTCCTGCACATGGTAGGCTTCATCGATGGACAATTCTCCCGCAGTCTCTGCCAGTGAAGTCGTTGGTATAGCGCTTTCATAAGACTCCCGTAACCCTTCGTACCATAGGTGCTGTATCGTTTCGGAATTTTCCTTCATGAACCATACCCTCCTCTTCAATGGTTTTATACTGTGCCCCGGTGTTCATGCTTTCATTTGAAATTCGGTACGAGGCCCATAAAGATCGAGAAGACATTATATACTAAAAGTCGACTCACCACCAATAGAGGCGCTGAGTCGACTGATAAATACTTACCACTAGATACAATGCTTCCTAAAGGAAATCGCGGTCGTACTTTCCTCCCGTGAGCTTCTTCAGATCATCTTCGCCCAGATAATCCTCCAGATTAACATTATTCCACTTACTGAGAGTGAAGAAGCTTATGCCGTCGCCCTTTTCCTTGATTTTGTATTTCCAGGGTATGGTGGCATCAATGACCAGGTTCCCTCTGGTGATAGGATCGCCTTCAGTCTCCCTCACGCCGGCAATGGGATTGTTGCGATGGGAACGGGATTCGGGCAATACATGAACCTGTTTGGTCGGATTACACCTCGTTGCCATGGCCCAGTTGACATGCCCGTAATTGTAGATGTCGATGTCTTCATCCACCAAGGTGACATTATCCACGGTGGTGGCACCCCACGTCAGGGCCGCCATTGCCACGTCTATCTGCAATCCCTCGTGCATCAGTTCAGTTTTGCGAACTTTAATAATGGCGTGATGCCGCTGGGCCGTCAGTCTGGCATCGACGACAAATTCTCCTGCCAGGTTCCGTAAATGCTTGAGGAATCTGGCGGCATTTCCCAACCCGATTGCCTCGTAGGGGGGTGACTTGGGAATCAGCATATTATTGATGGGATTATTCCGGTAAGTCACGGCAGTAATATCCATAAGTGGGGCAGTAATATCCATACCCAGGTAGCCGAGATATTCGGGCCAGGGCCCTTCTGTACCAAGATTGTAGGGGGGATTGACCCTGCCTTCGATCACTATCTCCGATGACGCCGGGACAAACATATCCAGTGTTTCACACATGACAACGGGAAGAGGCTTTCCAATAATTCCCCCGGCAAATCCGAATTCGTCTTCGTCATAGGCCATTTTCGTTACGGCAGCGATATAAACGGCGGGGTGACAGCCGATACAGAGTGCTACTTCGAGGGGGATACCCTTCTCTTTGGCGGCGAGCAAATGCATTCCACCGTGTCTGACCCATCGGATATTGGTAGTGACCTTGTCTTTTCCCTGAACCGTTGAACGATAGACACCGAGATTATATTCCCCCGTTTCAGGATGCCGTGTCACTACCACGGGCTGATAATAGAGGTGATCCGATTGAACAGCTCCCCGCGTGGGATATATTAATTTCTGGATGTCGATATCATCGGTAATGATATTTTCCTTACAGGGTCCCGTCGATTCCAGCTTCGGTTTGATGGGGTTTTCTATGGCATGTAAGAAAAACTGCTTAACCGCCGTCCTGTCTCCCGATAGCCCAAAATAATTGATTGCCCGGTCATATTCGGAAAATATGGCTGAACAACCTCTCATGTGAGGATAACCGGCTATTTTTTCGAAGAGTATGACGGGGATGCAGGATGGAGATTTTTCCCCGATGGCACGACTAACGGAGGGGAGTTCAATGAGCGGTTCCACCTCCCTTTTGACTCGTACCAACTCCCCCCTTTTCTCCGCAAGGGCTATGGCCTCTCTGTAATCCATAACCGGATTTTCTGTCTGAATAGACTTTCCCATTGCAAAAACCTCCTTCCATTACATATAATATGTTTGATCGATGTCGCCTTACACACATGAAGAGAAAATGAAATATTCCCCCATTCCCTCTTTTCCATACACCGATGTATGTTTTACTTCAGTCGTCAGGTACCTGATTGCCACCCATTGCTCCATAAAGGTACATACATATATATGTCAAGCTTTTTCTTGAGATCAGAAGGGTTGATTTGTCCGGATAATAAAGGAACATTGGCAATCTAACTAAAGCAAGCCCTTGAATCGGTGTCTATAGAAGTAATTCATATATGTATATGGTATATTTTACTGCGAACACTCCATGAATACAAGTAGCGTGGGGCCTCTGTGCCCCACAAATATGTTGCCCCCAGGGGCAACGCTACTGCACATATACAGATTTAAGTTACTTGAGAGTCGGAGATTCCCCACAACTTGTTGCGGGGAGCTTCAATCTGTGGCTATGGAAGCCAATCCTTATATGTGGGGGTATATTGTACTGTGAAACCTTTTTGAACACAAGAGAAGTGTGAAGCGGTGGTCTCTCCCAATTGGGTATCTGTTGAGGCAGGAAGTATTTACAGTATCTTTTTGAGAAATTGTCCCGTCAGTGATCTTTTCACGGCGGCAATCTCGTCGGGTGTCCCCGTGGCCACAATCTCACCGCCACCGTCTCCCCCTTCGGGTCCGAGGTCTATGACATGGTCGGCGCATTTGATAATGTCAAGGTTGTGTTCTATTACCACAACGGTGTTTCCCATGTCCACCAGTCTTGTCAAGACTTGGAGGAGTTTTTCGATATCGGCAAAGTGGAGGCCGATCGTCGGTTCATCCAGGATATACAAGGTATTGGTCGTCTGTCTCTTTCCCAGTTCCCTGGCGAGCTTGATTCTTTGTGCCTCACCTCCCGAGAGTGTCGTTGCAGACTGCCCCAGTTTTACATAATCGAGACCGACATCGCAAAGAAGCTGTAATTTTGATCGTACTATAGGGATATTATTAAAGAACAAGAGGGCCTGATCGATAGTCATGTCCAGGACATCTGCAATGCTTTTCCCCTTGTAGAATATCTCCAGCGTGTCCCTGTTAAAACGTTTCCCCTGGCAGACATCGCAGATTATGTGAATATCGGGGAGAAAGTGCATCTCGATTTTCTTCAGTCCGTCTCCCTGGCATGACTCGCATCTCCCCCCCTTTACATTGAAGCTGAACCGTCCCGGTTTGTACCCACGCATCCTCGACTCGGGAAGCTGACTGAAGAGTTCGCGAATATGGGTAAAGGCACCCGTATAGGTTGCGGGATTCGAGCGGGGCGTCCGTCCGATGGGTTGCTGGTCCATGACGATGACCCTTTCGATGCCGCCAAAATCACGGATCTTTTTTATCTTGCCCCCCTTACCCCTGTGCCTGTTCAACCGTCTACGGAGCACCTTGTACAGTGTTTCAATCACCATGGTACTTTTACCGGAACCCGATACACCGGTAACGCAGGTAAAGACACCCGTGGGGATCCTGATATCGATATCCTTGAGATTATTTTCCGATGCCCCTTCCAGGATAATATACTGGTCCGAACATTCTCTCCGTTTTTCAGGGAGGGGGATTGAGAGTCTTCCCGAGAGGTACCCTCCCGTAATAGACTTCTCAGATGAACGGCTTTCATCAGGGGTTCCCTGGAAGACAACCTCTCCGCCATGGAAGCCCGCTCCGGGACCCATGTCGATAATGCAATCGGATTCTTTTATTATCTCGGCGTCGTGTTCCACTACGAGGACCGTATTTCCCATATCGCGGAGACGCTTCAACGTAGAAATAAGCCTGACATTATCGCGTGGGTGGAGGCCTATCGTCGGTTCATCGAGGACATAGAGAACACCCACCAGCCCCGAACCAATCTGTGTGGCAAGTCTGATACGCTGTGCCTCACCGCCGGAAAGTGTCCCCGAAGCCCGTGCCAGATTGAGATAGTCCATGCCCACATCGAGGAGAAAACTGAGTCGTTCCTTTATCTCCTTCAGGATTCTTTGGGCGATGAGAGAGTCTCGCGGGGAAAGGGAAAGGGTGCTGAAAAATTTCATGCATTCACCGATGGACATGAGGCACACCTCATAGATGTTTTTCCCCTCCACCGTCACGGAACGACTCTCCGCCTTCAACCGTGCACCGCCGCAGGCCGGGCAATCTCTCACATTCATATAGCGCAACAGGTCTGTTCTTACATCTCCCGAGGCAGATTCGCGATATTTCCGGTCGAGATTGGGAATTATTCCTTCAAAGGGCCTCTTATAAAAAAATCTTCTCCCCCTCCTGTCGTGATAAAATTCTATTGTTTCACTGCCCGACCCGTAGAGAAGGACATTCCTGATATTCTCGGCCAGCTTATTGAAGGGTGTATTGATGTCAAATTCGTAGTGGCTCGACAGGCTTTCAAGCATCTGATAGAAGTATATGGAGTTTCGCCTGTCCCAGGGAGCGATGGCGCCTTCTCGTATTGATAGTTCTGCATCGGGGACCACCATATTCTCATCGAAGTAGGTCTTTGTACCCAGCCCCCCGCATTCGGGACAGGCGCCGTAGGGACTGTTAAATGAAAACATCCGAGGGGCAAGCTCGGCCATGCTGATTCCGCATTCGACACAGGCGTAGGTCTCGCTGAAGACCAGTTCCTCGCCGTCGATAATCTGCGCCTTTATAAGACCCTGCGAAAGACCCAGGGCAATCTCGATAGAATCCCTCAGCCTCTTTCGAATTTCCTTCTTGACAATCAACCGGTCGACGATGACATCAATGGCGTGACGCTTGTTTCTGTCCAGTGAAATTTCCTCGGAAAGTTCCCGCATCTCTCCATCGATTCGGACACGGACAAAGCCATCTTTCCGTAATCTCTTCAGTTCCTTCTGAAATTCACCCTTTTTACCTTTCACTATGGGGGCGATCAGGTTGATCTTTGTCTTCTCAGGCAGGGCCAGTATCTGGTCAACCATCATATCGACGGTCTGCGATCTGATCTCTTTCCCGCATTGATGACAGTGCGGTACGCCGATGCGGGCAAAGAGGAGGCGGAGATAGTCATATATCTCCGTTACCGTTCCGACGGTGGAACGGGGATTATGGCTTGCCGATCGCTGCTCGATGGCAATGGCGGGAGAAAGTCCCTCGATAAGTTCAACATCGGGTTTGTCCATCTGTCCGATAAATTGGCGGGCATAGGTGGAAAGAGATTCCACATACCGCCTCTGCCCCTCGGCAAAGATGGTGTCGAAGGCGAGCGAAGACTTCCCGGAACCGCTCACACCGGTAATAACGACAATCTGATCACGGGGGATATTGACATTGACATTCTTTAGATTGTGCTGACAGGCACCTCTGACTTTTATATATCTCATATGTTGTGTAATCACGAAAATCGGAAAAGAGACACAATAGAGGCTATGAATCGAGCCGTATTTCTATGAGAGATTTCTTTCTCTGTTCTTGAATCCATTCCTCAAACTTCTTTTGTGCCTTTTTGTTGGCTATGCTATCTATTATTTCGTCTCTGACGTCTTTAAGGGGTTTTACGCCTTCGCCCCTTTTATCGGCAATCTTGATTATATGGAAACCGACGGGTGATGCGATCACATCGCTGATTTCATCCGTCTTCAATCGAAAGGCCTCTTTATCCACGGGAGGGAACATAACCCCTTTCTCAATGAAACCCAGATCGCCGCCGGCCTGAGCGGCAGGCCCCTGGGAATATTCCATTGCCAGTTGCGCAAAGGCTTCCCCCCGCTTCAGCCTTTCAAGCATCTTTTCTGCATTTGCCTTCAGGGCACTCCTCTTCTCCTCGGCTGCATCTTCGGGAGCGATTATGAGTATCTGCTGGACCCTGACGGCCTCTTGCCCCTCATATTCACCTCTGTGCTTGCCATAATATTCGCCGATCTCCTCCTTGCTGACGCCTATTTTGGACCTGATCTCTTTTCCTATCAGTCTTATTTTGACGATCTGCCTGCGCATCTCCTCTTTATAGTCCTCCAGTGTGGCGTCACGTTGGGACAGCATCTCCTTGAATTGGCCCAGGGACAATTTTTTTTCATCCAGTATACCCTTCAGGGACTTATCCACATCTTCCTCGTCTACGACGATACTCAACTTGCTCGCCTGCTGTTCTATCAGCATATTATTGATCAGGCCATTCAAGGCGGCCTTCCTGGCCTCCTGTATGATTTCTTCATTTCCTTTGGCATCTTGAGATTTTTCTATCCTCTTTATGAAGGATTCAAGGGTCCTGTTTAATTCGGAGAGGGTGATTATGTCATAATTGACAACGGCAACAATTCTGTCCGTGAAGTCGGCCGCAGCCGCCGTAGCCATACACACCACCATCAGAGCGATTATTATGCCCGATTTTCCTGATCTCATATTTCTCCCCTGAATTGAAAATTTAACATATCCCATTGATACTATCAGAATAGTGCACCTCTTTCAATCATTTAAAGCAGACAGTAACACCAAAGAATGAATGGTGAAAAGGCGTGTTTTCGAATTGAAGCTCCCCGCAACAAGTTGCGGGAAATCTCCGACTCTCAAGTAACTTAGATCTGTATATGTGCAGTAGCGTTGCCCCTGTGGGCAACATATTTGTGG
The DNA here is from genome assembly GCA_964394725.1 of uncultured Syntrophaceae bacterium. Classification (GTDB taxonomy): domain Bacteria; phylum Desulfobacterota; class Syntrophia; order Syntrophales; family UBA2210; genus JAFGPZ01. The sequence goes on along the minus strand of CAYMYS010000008.1, from coordinate 34,384 downwards.
GGCACAGAGGCCCCACGCTACATAACAAGTTACTTCCTATTATAATGCCGCAATACGGCATAGTAGTGCTGTTTAGTAAGGTAGATATTGGTTCCGTTAGAAAGCAATATCGTTACCGCACTTATCCCCTTAATCGGGGATAAGGAAATTTTTTTATATTCACTCGCTAATCCCGCTGCAAGCAGCGGGGAATGCGCTCGCTGTTCAGTTCAATAATGAGTATTACCGCAGTCGCTACTCAGTAAGGTCGGCGAGCAGGGCCTGTGCCCTCTCGATCGGTTCCCTTCCCTGCAGTCCCGGGGCAGGCACGGAGAGGTGATAGTCGGGCGTAAAGGTAAGCCCCTTCAGTTTCTTCTGTGATAATTGGATTATTCGTGACGGATCAATAGTGCTTTTTTTATGAAAGGCGATGGTCATATGTGTGCCGTCATAGGTCATCTTTTCCCCCATAATCCCCTTCAGGCTATTCCGGATTCGGATAATGTCCATGAGATTGCCCACCTGGGGAGGGATAAAGCCGTAGCAGTCTATCAGTTCTTCCATGAGACTGGACATCTCTTCCTCGTCCGCGGCGGCAGATATCTTTTTGTAGGTAAAGAGCCGTGTCTGCATATCGGCAATGAAGTCATCGGGGATGAAGGCAGGTATTCCCAGATGAATTTCAGGACTGATCTCTTCGGTGGTGGTCGTCTCGCCCCTCAGCTCTCGAATGGTCCGTTCCATCAATTCAGTATAGAGTTCATAGCCCACGGCCGACACGTGTCCCGACTGTGATACACCGAGAAGGCTTCCCCCTCCCCTGATTTCCAAGTCGTGTGTGGCCACCTTGAAACCCGAACCTGCATCCGTAAATTCCTGGGCCACCTGAATCCTTTTCCTGGCATCCTTGGAAAGTACCATCCCCTGGGGGATCAGGAGATAGGTGTAGGCCGCTTCACTCGATCGTCCCACCCTTCCTCTGAGCTGGTAAAGTTGGGACAGTCCGAAGCGATCGGCACGATTTATTATGATCGTATTCGCCGAGGGAATATCCAGGCCGGCGCTGATAATGGTTGTACAGACGAGGACATTGCACTCTTTATGGACAAATTTGGCCATAACGTTTTCCAGTTCTTTTGCCTTCATCTGTCCGTGGGCAACGGCAATGTTTGCCTCGGGGATCAGTGCCTTTATAAACCGTGCCATGCTGTAGATCGACCTGACCCTGTCGTGGACAAAAAAGACCTGACCCTGTCGATCGATCTCGTTTCTGACGGCATCCTTTATGATTCCTTTATCAAATTCCGCAACCCGGATAGTTACGGACTGGCGGTCCTGAGGGGGTGTCTCTATCACTGACAGGTCCCGTATGCCCACCAGAGATAACTGGAGCGTCCTCGGTATGGGCGTCGCCGTCAATGTGAGGACATCGACAAGGGTTCGAAGTTTTTTCAATTGTTCCTTGTGGCTGACGCCGAAACGCTGCTCCTCGTCGATAATAACAAGTCCCAGATCCTTGAAGCCGATGTCTTTCTGCAAAATGCGATGGGTGCCTATGACGATATCGACGAGCCCTTCATTGAGATCCTCAACAATTTTCTTCTGCTGTGCCTTGGTCTTGAAACGGTTCAAGACCTCAATGCGTACTGGATATTTTTCAAAGCGCTTCACAAAGGTCTGATAATGCTGTTCCGCCAGAATTGTCGTGGGAACGAGAAAGGCCACCTGCTTTCCGTCCATGACAGCCAGAAAGGAGGCGCGCAGGGCTACCTCGGTTTTGCCGAATCCCGCGTCTCCGCAGATGAGCCGATCCATCGGTTTGGGCTCACTCAGATCCTGACTCACGTCTTCAATGGCGGCGGCCTGATCGGGTGTTTCTTCAAATTCAAAGAGGGAGGCGAACTCTTCATAATATCTGTCGGAAGTGACGAATCTATGCCCCTCCATCACCTCCCGGGCCGCGTAGATGGACACCAGTTCCTCGGCGATTTTTCGCACCGATTTCTTTACCTTCTTCTTTACCGAATCCCAGGATGTACCGCCCAGTTTGTCTACACCGGGCATGTGGCCTTCTGGTCCGATATAGCGCTGAATCTGATCCAGTCTGTCGACGGGGAGATAGAGCTTGTCTTCACCGGAATACTCTATAAGGATAAAATCAGTTTCTATGTCACCGATGGATAACCGTTTCAGCTCTCGATAAATGCCTATCCCGTGATCTACATGTACGACATAATCGTTCTCCTTTAATTCTCCGAAGGATTTGAGGAAATACCCCTCCCTGGCCCGCGCCTTTTTTCGCCGTTTTTTTTTCTTTCCGAATATCTCCTCTTCACTGACAACGACGAGGCGTAACGCAGGATATGAAAACCCCTCTGTTATCTTGCCCGTCTTCAGGACAAGCCGCCCCTTATCGCCATCCCCTTCCAGTTCCGTCAGCAATGGGGCGGGAGATCTTTCGGCAGGCAGGGAATAGCCGGCGAGAAGATGGGCCATTCTCTGTGTCTCCTCTTCACCACAGAGTATGGCAACGCAATTGCCGCCATCCATCCAGTCCCTGATCCGGTCTGTGAGAGGAGTGAGGAGACCGTTCTCCTTCTTCAAGAGTTGTGGGTCCTGCTTCAATCCCACATTTTTTTCCGTGTGGAATCGGATGACATCAGCGCCGTCACGATCGAGATCGTCTATATAAATGTGGGAAAGGCTTTGACCTTGCTTTAAAAGGTCATTCAGCGGTGTGATAAACAAATCTTTCTCGAGAAAGAACTTCTCTTCCTCTTCCGATTTCAGTAAAAAGAGATCTGCTTCATTCAGGATTTGCTCTTCACTGTGTGACATGGCCCTGAAATCATCGTAGACGACTACGCTCCCTTTAGAGGCATAGTCAAAGATCGTATCGAGACCACTTCTTTCGTCGGAATCAAAGTCTTCATAAAAGAGGGGCATCATCTGGAGATTCATAAGACTTGTCGACTCGTTTTCCACCATATCGACGAGCCGCTCCCTCCTGAGCCTGGGGAGAGAAATCTCCTGTGATCGTGTCCTCAAGTTCTTCAGTGCCCGTCTCTTTGCCTCTTCAGAAATAACCTGCTCGCCTGCAGGAGAGAGGACAAATTCATCGATCTCTTTGACGGACCTTTGATTGGCAGGATCAAATTCCCTGATCGATTCTATTTCATCTCCGATAAACTCCAGGCGCAAGGGACGGAAAAGGGAGGGGAGATAGATATCGATGATGTAGCCCCTGATGCTGAATTCTCCCTCCTCCTCCACCAGTGGCACCCGCCGGTAGCCGCCTTTGATCAGCTTCTCCAGGAAGGCGTCTCGTTCCATACTGTCCCCTATGGATACCGTATCGACGTAATCCCCAAGAATATCGACGGGAATGACCTTTTGCAGGAGGGCCTTCATCGGCACAATGACGACAATCTTCTTGCCGAGGAGCAGTCGCAAGAGGACTTCCATACGCCTGGAAGAGACATCGGCGTGATAGGAAAGGCTGTCTTCGGGAGAAACCATGTCCCAGGCAGGAAAGAGAAAGACCTCTTCCTCATCAAGGAAAAAAGAGAAATCACGAAAGGCCTGTTTCGCCTCTTCCTGCGTGGAGGTAACAAAGATAAGGGGTTTTCTCGTTTCCCTGAAGAGGAGGGCAAGGGCCAGGGCCTTTGATGACCCGTTGAGGCCGCAGATATTCACCGTCCCGTCACTTCGGCGAATACTCTCTATCAGGGCATATAAGGCGGGATCATAAAAATGGTTTTTTCTTTCTACTACTTTCCTCACTGAAAATTACACATCGTTTTTACGTTGCTACACCTTTATCATTCTTTCCAAGGCTTGATTGACGTCTTGCCTTTTGAATGTGAACCCATGATTACTATAACAGCCATAGTATTTATTCAAGCGCAAAATATTGACAACCGTTGGGCTTTAATATATTAATTCATCATTACAACCGGGGAGACGCACAATGATCACCGTAGAAAAGGCATTGAAAGGCATACTCGATTCGATAACCCCCCTCGGCTTGGAAAAGGCAACCCTGCTGGATGCCTTGAACCGGGTCATCGGCGAAGATATTTGTGCCTCCCGGGACATTCCACCCAAAGACAACTCCGCCATGGACGGATATGCCCTCAAGACACAAGAGACGGAGGGAGCCTCGGCGGATAAGCCTGTAATATTAACCGTAATAGAAAATATCAGGGCCGGATATCCGCCCCGTAAGGCCCCGGCCCCCGGGGAAGCGTCAAAGATAATGACGGGCGCCTTTGTGCCGGAAGGCACCGACGCCGTCGTCAGGCTGGAAGACACGAAACAAGAGGGGAATAGGGTTGAGATATTCGAAGAGGCGGAAACTGGTCTCAACATCAGATATAGGGGAGAGGATGTAAAAGCAGGGGAACTCGTCATTCCCAGGGGAGATATCGTCAGACCGGCGGAGATGGGGATGCTCGCCTCAGTAGGACGTTTATCCATAATGATTCATCAGAGGCCGACTGTAGCCGTACTTGCCACGGGTGACGAACTTGTCGATATCGACGGAGATATTTCAGGAGACAAGATCATCAGTAGCAACAGTTATTCCCTTGCCGGACAGATCATGGCAAGCGGCGCTGTCCCTCTGCGTGTGGGAATTGCCAGGGATACGAAAAAAGATCTCCTCGAAAAATTCAAAGCGGCATTGAGGGCCGATATTATCGTATCATCGGCCGGCATTTCGGTGGGAGATTTTGATTTCGTCAAGGATGTCATGGAGGAAATGGGCGCTACCATCGAATTCAAGTCAGTGGCCCAACGTCCCGGGAAACCCCTTACATTTGGATCCATGGACGGGAAACCCCTCTTCGGTCTTCCCGGCAACCCCGTATCATCCATGATCGCCTTCGAACAGTATGTGAGGCCCGCCATACTGAAGATGATGGGACACAAACGACTCTTTCGCAGGACAATCAAGGCGGAACTGACGGAAGACATCAAGAAAAAGCAGGGATTAAGATATTTCATCAGGGCACTGATACAATGCGACGGGGCCAAGATGACCGTGGCCACGACGGGAGAGCAGGGATCAGGCATCCTGAAGTCGATGGTCATGGCAAACGGCATTATTATTATCCCTGAGGATCTAACACTGGTAAAAAAAGGTTCCTTGGTAACTGTACAACTCATGGACGATTCCTTTGAGTTGACAGAGAAGCCGGGATACTTGTAGTATAAAACACCAACTAATACGGAAGTGCCAAGGTCACTGGTGGGCCTCCCGGACTTCAAATCCGGTGTGGGGCGTTAACAGCGTCCCAGGTGGGTTCGATTCCCATGCACTTCCGCCATTTTATTCATAATTTTCTATTTTTAGCGAAGAAATTTCTTTAACCTGTCTTTAACTTTTGTTAACTTTTCCGCTTTGCTGATTCACACCGGGGTTGAAGTCTTTTTTCTCTTTCAACTATCATGACAGACAGTTACAAATATTCTTTGATTATACATTCCTCTATGGCATGAATCTGACAAATATAGGTTATTTTACTGGTATTATAGGGAAACAATATAGGAGTAATAAAACTATACCAGTATATATGTGAAAACAATCCCAGTAAAAGAGATGTGAATGAAAAATCGCAACCATGAAGTAGATAATGCAAGAAAAATATTGGGTATACCCAGGCACGCGACAGTTGATGAAACCAAGGAAAAATATCATGAACTCGCAAAAATCTGGCATCCTGATATTAATTCAAATAAAGACGCACCTATCAAGATGAAGGATATTAACAAAGCTTATGCTTTATTAATGAAAGAAGAGTTTGGAATTTTAGAACCTTGGGAGGAATATAACAGATGGTGGTGGCGACAATATGGCAATGACCCAATCTGGAGCAACTATATCTCTGGAGATGAAGAACATACTGAAAAGCCCAATAAACAAAATAAATTACCAAGAGGCTAATGATAAGTCTGAATAATTTGAGGCTTACATCTTTATTCTTGACTCAAAGATAAAGAGGGAAAAGGGGACGTCCTTAAGTTATTAAATATCGATTGATTAATTGATATTTACTATCCCGGACAATTGCCTCTCCTCTTTCCACCGAGTATCCGATTCCGACAACACTCATGTTCAAACGCTGCGCTAATTCAGCAAGGGAAAAATCCAATTCTCGAACTGCCCAATAACAAAAACGTCAAGTTTAAAATATTAAGGACGTCCCTGATTACGTCCTGATTAGCTGATTAGGGCCTTATCTCACGGAGGGACATATTCCTTTCATCAACGGGAAGATACACAAGGTCGATATCAACAGAGATGCGAGGGAGATCCCGGATAAAGAAATTGACAGTCGTCCCGCCCTTGAGGGCGAAGATGGCCTCGCTGTCGATTTACTGAATGATCCGCAGGAGCAATTCGGCTTGTTTGAAGTATAGGGAATCGATCATGCAGGTATCCCATCACGATCAACAGGAACAGTTATCTGATATTTCGCGTCATACCGGCCATTGGGCACGATCATCCGCTTCCCTTTCCCGAGATCGATTTTCGATAAATCCAGCTTTGACAACCAAGGGTGCTTCTGTCTCTCTGCCATATAAAGAAACAGCCTTTTCACCTTAACTGAGCTGCACTCCATCAGCAACCCCTGAACAACAGCGGGACGAAGGGTGACCAGATTTTCCATGATCAATTGAGCTTCGTCGAATCCGACTTTTCTGGGCACCAGATGAAGCATCTCCATGGCCGCTCGTTCCGGCGTCGCGATTCTGACCGAATAATCACGTTCTTGGAATTCAGTAAATCCTGTCCGGCTATCTGTGGGTAAGAAATTCGTTCGCGTCAAAACAAGTGTAACGTTGAAACGATCTCCCTTGAACCAGGCCGGTAATAACAGTCCCCGTTTACCCTAATGCGTCCTTACCGGACTTCAAATAAAGGGTACTATCACAACACATTCCCCTAACCACAATTAATCCATTGACTTTTCATTAAATAGGCGTATCATTTCACTGCCTTTTGAAAGTTTCTTATCCGCAACACCTAACCCTGATAAAAGCGATGAGTGGGTTCGGGTCATGGAAATAGCTACAACGAAAATAGCCATCTCAGACATCATACTCGATGAAGCAATATACCCGCGAGACCGGATCGATCAGAAGCGTGTCGGCATATTTGCGGCGAATATAAGGGATGGCTTCATCTTCGATCCCCTTGAAGTAGAACCGGTGCCTGGCAGGCCCGGTACATACCGCATCCTCGACGGCGCTCACCGGTGGAGCGCCTACAAGTCAACAGGTGTTACAGAGGTCGACGTCATAATAAAGGACCTGGCCGGCTTCGATCCCCTGCTCTATGCGGCAAAAAAGGCCATCGGCCCCCGGCAGCTTACGGAAGAGGAGACAAGAAAGACGGCGAGACGTGCTTTTCAGAACAATCCCCGTCTGACATCTTCCGAGATTGGGACAGTCATCGGCCGTTCCCGTCAGGCCGTAGATTCCTATATCGCCGATCTCCGAGCGGCAACGCAGATGGAACTGGAACTCAAGATATTTCGCATGAACCGCCTCGGTATCCCGCAGGAAAGGATTGCAAAGAGATTCGGCGTACTTCAAAGAACAATATCCAACCATTTAGCAAAAATGCCAGGATTGGCATATTTGCTAAATACCGATTTATCGCGTGGTTTCACAGTCTCTCAGGTTGCACAAAAGCATGGCTGGACAGAGCCAATGGTATGGTCGCTGGCCCTTGAAGACAAAGATGATCTCCAGCGATTTGAGGAACTTAATTGGGGACTTCGGACATGGGACCTGTGGGATTGGAATGACTGTGACAGGCGTTTCGGCGATGATTGGCCGGGACGTATCCCCGCCCAAATGATAGCCCATATCCTCTACTTTTTTTCACGACAGAACGATCTCGTCTTCGATCCAATGGGTGGCGGTGGTGTGACGTCCGATGTCTGCCTGGCATTCAACCGCAGATGCTGGACCGCGGATATGATAGATAGGCCCGCAACGAGGCCAGAGATAGAGCCCTATGTGTGGGATATACATGGCGATTTCAAAATGGGCGGCGAGACTGCCGGATTTTTCAATGCCAAGCAGAAACCCGACCTCATCATCTGCGATCCTCCCTCTTTTGACAAAACGCGGGACGACTGCATCCCGAAGAGCATATCCACACTGCCACGGCAGGAGTATCTCGATTTCCTTGAGGGTTTGTTCTCCTTCATGAAGCGGCATACAAAAAAGACGACACGACTTGCATGTATCATGGCAGAGTGGCGTGATTTCGAGAATTCACCCGCCGCTGATGAAAACAGTGAAACATCTATCCTGATAGATGATTATCTCAGGATTTTGAATAAAACGGGCTGGCGGCACACGCATATCATACAGGCCCCCCTGTCGGCGGAACGATGCAGTGCGGAAGTTGTATCAGCAATGAAGGAGAAGAGAATACTAGGTGTGACGAGCCGGTACGTGATAGTCTTGAAGCAGTAATGTGCTGCATATTTCCCGGTGATAACGATTTGATATATAATGATATTGCGTGTATGTTAAGACAAATCATATTACTGTTCTTATGCACGGAAAGGAATAAATGGCAATAAAGAAATCCGAACTTTACAGTTCCCTGTGGTCAAGTTGCGATGAACTCAGAGGCGGCATGGATGCCAGCCAGTACAAGGACTATGTGCTGGTGATGTTGTTTATCAAATATACCAGCGACAAATACGCCGGGGTCCCTTACGCCCCTATCTCCGTTCCGAAAGGCGCAAGCTTCAAGGATATGGTGGCGCTCAAAGGTAAGCCCACCATCGGTGACGACATCAACAAAAAAATCATCGCGCCGATAGCCGATGCGAATAAACTGTCCGGCATGCCGGATTTCAACGATGTCACAAAGCTCGGCAGCGGTAAGGAGATGGTTGACCGCCTTACCAACCTCATTGCCATCTTTGAAAATCCCTCGCTCGATTTCAGTAAAAACCACGCCGAGGGCGACGATATTCTGGGGGATGCCTATGAATATCTGATGCGACATTTCGCCACCGAAAGCGGCAAGAGCAAAGGCCAGTTTTATACGCCTGCGGAGGTCAGTCGTATCATGGCAAAGATCATCGGCATCAGCACCGCCGCTACCAGCGCATCAACCACAGCCTACGATCCCACATGCGGGTCGGGTTCCCTGCTTTTGAAGGTCGCCGATGAAGCGGGAACAGCGATCAGCTTGTACGGGCAGGAAAAAGATTCTGCAACATCCGGTCTTGCCCACATGAATATGATTCTCCACAACAACCCCACTGCGGAAATAAACCAGGGGAACACACTGGCAAATCCACTTTTTCTGAATGAGCAGAATGCATTAAAAACCTTTGACTATGTGGTGGCCAATCCACCATTCAGTGACAAGCGCTGGGGCAATGGCGTTGACGCGGAAGGAGATATTCATGGCAGATTTAAGGAGTTTGGCATCCCTCCCGCGAAAAACGGCGACTATGCCTTCCTGCTTCACATCATCCGTTCGCTGAAAAGCAAAGGGAAGGGCGCGTGTATCTTGCCGCATGGGGTTCTCTTCAGAGGAAACTCCGAAGCGGAGATCCGAAAGAACATTATCCGCAAAGGGTACATTAAGGGTATAATCGGCCTGCCTGCAAATCTCTTTTACGGAACAGGGATTCCGGCCTGCATTGTCGTGATCGACAAAGAGAACGCCCATAATCGCAAAGGGATTTTCATGATCGACGCCGGGAAGGGTTTCATGAAAGACGGCAACAAAAACCGACTTCGAGACATGGATATCCACCGGATTGTCGATGTCTTCAACAGGCAGCTTGAGATTGCCAAATACTCCCGGATTGTCCCCTTTGCCGAAATTGAGAAGAACGAATACAACCTGAACATTCCCCGCTATATCGACAGCCAGGAAGCGGAAGACATTCAAGACATAGAAGCGCACCTTCTGGGCGGTATCCCCAATGCGGATATCGACGCGCTGGAGAACTACTGGAAGGTATGTCCCCATCTGAAAAACTCCTTGTTCGGTAAAGGCCGGCGGGCAGGCTATTTCCGCCTGCTGGTGAAAAAAGAGGAGATCAAACAAAGCATATTCCGGCATCCCCAATTTACCGACTACATGCGGGAGATGGCCGGGCTGTTCGCGCAGTGGAAAGAAAGGACCACACAGACTCTGAAAGACCTGCAAGCCGGATTAAGGCCCAAGGAGCTTATTGTAGAACGCTCCGAGGACCTCCTGAAACACTATACCGGGAAGGCGCTGATCGACAACCACGACGTCTATCAGCACCTGATGGACTACTGGGCGGATACCATGCAGGATGACTGTTACATCATCGCCGCCGACGGATGGAAGGCGGAAACCTACCGTATACAGGTGGAAAACAAACAGAAGAAGATGGTGGATAAGGGCTGGACGTGTGACCTTATACCCACATCATTGGTGATCGATTGTTTCTTTTCAGCCGAAAAACAGGCCATCGAAAAACTGGAAACCGAAAAGGAAACCATCGCTGCCCAACTGACCGAGCTGGAAGAAGAACAGAGCGGTGAGGACGGGTGCTTTACAGATATGGACAAGGTAAACAAGGGCACTGTGCAAAGCCGCTTGAAAGAAATAAAAGACGATCCCGATGCCAAAGAAGAAATAACCGTTCTGAAAGCCTGGCTGAAACTGCTTGCCCGTCAGGCCGACACCACCAAAAAAATCAAAGATGCCGAAGGGAAGTTGGACAAAAAGGTTTATGCAAAATATCCGGCACTGACGAAAGATGAAATCAAGACCCTGGTGGTGAATGATAAATGGATGGCGACTATTGAAAAGGCCATCAAAACCGAAATGGATCGCATCAGCCAGCGCCTGACCCAACGCATCAAAGAACTGGCGGAACGCTACGAAACGCCATTGCCCGCACAGACCGCAGAGGTGAAAGAACTGGAAAGCAAGGTCACCGAGCATCTGGAGAAGATGGGGTTTGTATGGAACTGAGAGCAGGGTACAGACAGACCGAGGTGGGGGTGATTCCAGGGGATTGGGAAGTGAAGAAGTTGGGCGAGATCGCTGACATTCGTAGCGGTGGAACACCAAGCACAAATCAACAACAATTCTGGGATGGGAATGTCCTTTGGTGTACTCCAACGGACATTACTTCACTAAACGGTCACAAATATTTGAGAGACACCAGTCGAAAAATTACACAAATTGGACTGAAGAACAGTTCGGCTGAAATGATTCCGGCCAATTCTATCGTGATGACATCGCGTGCTACGATTGGTGAATGCGCCATCAATACGCCCCCTGTCTCAACTAATCAAGGCTTCAAAAATTTTCTTCCCTTCGATTTCGTTGATGTAGAGTTTCTTTACTATCTCTTGCTGATGCAAAAAAGGAGGTTTATTAGCTTATGCGCTGGCAGCACGTTCCTTGAAATCGGCAAAGTCCAACTCAACAGTTTTGATCTACAGTTGCCAACTAATAAAGCTGAGCAAACCGCCATCGCCACTGCTTTGAGTGATGTCGATGCCCTGATACAATCCCTGGAAAAACTCATCGCCAAAAAACGTGCCATCAAGCAGGGCGCCATGCAGGAACTGCTCACACCCAAAGAGGGTTGGGTGCTGAAGAAGTTCAAAGATAAAGATGTTACCGAATTAATTACTTGTGGAATTGCTGCTACCCCTGAATATGTGGATGAGAATATTGGTGTGGCATTTTTATCAAGCACAAATGTAAAAAATGGCAAAATTAACTGGAACAATTTTAAATATATTAGCAAGGATTTACACAAACAACTCTACAAAAATAATCCGCCATTGAAAGGAGACATCCTTTATTCAAGAGTTGGAACAATTGGTGAGGCAGCAATAATTGATGTTGATTTTGAGTTCTCAATTTATGTGTCGCTTACATTAATTAAAAAAGGAAATCTCATAAATAATGAATTTTTAAAACAACTTTTAAATAGTCCTAAATATAAAACCCTTGCAAACAACACGGTTTTAATGGGTGGCGGCGTTGGTAATTTGAATGTAAATGTTGTTAGGGAATTTCCAATTTCATTTCCTTCAATTGACGAACAAACCCGCATCGCCACCATCCTCAGCGACATGGATGCCGAGATAGCGGCCATGGAAACCAAACTCGCCAAATACAGGCAGATCAAAGAGGGGATGATGCAGAACCTCCTGACGGGGAGGATACGCCTGGTATGAAAGAAAAACAGAACATGGAATGGAAAGCATCCTGGCGGGATGAGTATATCAAGTGGATCTGCGGTTTTGCCAATGCGGCTGGCGGCACGCTTGTGATCGGCAAAAACGACAAGGGCATTGTCACCGGCGTTGATAATGCCGGAAGACTTCTCGAAGACATTCCCAACAAGGTCAGGGATATCCTCGGTATAATCGTCGATGTGAATCTGAAAACTGACAAAGGCAAAGAATTTCTGGAAATCCTCGTCGATGCCTATCCCTATCCAGTGAGCTACAAAGGACAATACCATTACCGCAGTGGAAGCACGAAGCAGGAACTCAAGGGTGCGGCCCTGAATGCCTTTCTTCTGAAAAAATACGGTTTGCACTGGGACGGTGTGCCCGTGCCGAATTTATTGCCCGAATCTCTTGAGGAAAAAGCCTTTGATCTTTTTGCTCAAAAGGCCGTCAAAAGCAAGCGCCTGGAAGATTCGGTATTGCAGGAAAAGAGGGACGTGCTGTTAAGGAAACTGCATCTTGTTGAAGGCACCTACCTGAAAAGGGCCGCGGTGCTCCTGTTCCATGAAGATCCGGAGCAGTATGTTACGGGAGCCTATGTGAAAATCGGGTTTTTTAAAACAGATTCCGATCTGATCTATCAGGATGAGATCCACGGCAACCTGTTTCAGCAGGTGGATAACACCCTCGATCTGCTGCTGACAAAATACATGAAGGCCTATATCAGTTATGAGGGGATTCAGCGGGTGGAACGATATCTTTTCCCCGTACCGGCATTGCGGGAAGCCCTGCTTAATGCGATTATCCACAAAGATTACAGCAGTGGTGTTCCTGTTCAAATCAGTGTGTATGAAGACAAGGTCTATTTTTGGAACAATGGACGCCTTCCCGAGAACTGGACAGTTGAGCGATTACTGGAAAAACATTCATCTCAACCCTTTAATCCACTGATTGCCAACGCTTTTTTCCGAACCGGTCTCATTGAAGCCTGGGGACGCGGGATAGAAAAGATACATAATGAATGTAAACAGCATGGCATGCATCCCCCCATTTTTGATTATGAACCATCCGGTCTTATGCTGTTGTTTAAGGGAATCATCCCCGATTCGCAGGATAAGGCCACACCGGACACTACCCGGAAAACTAGGGAGAAAACGCCGGGGAAAACGCTGGGAAAAACGCCGAGGAAAACGCCTGATGCCATACTTCTGCTTTTGGATGAAAATCCATCTTTGACCATCCCTGAAATTGCAGAAAGAATTAATAAATCAGAAAGCGCTGTGGAACGGGCCATCAGGAAACTGCGAGAAGAAGTCCGTTTAAAACGCATTGGTCCGGCCAAAGGCGGTTACTGGAAGATACTAAAGGAGTAGCCCATGGGGAATGTTGGTGATTGTGAGCGAATCACGCAAAACCGCGTGGTGAATCTGTTCCAAAAAGAATTGGGTTACACCTATCTGGGAAACTGGGAAGACCGCCCGGACAACAGCAACATCGAGGAGGCGCTTTTAACCGACTACCTGGGCAGGAGGGGATACACCCCAACCCTCATCAATAAAGCACTGCATGAGCTTTGTTCCGCCGCCAACAACTACAACGACGGCCTCTATACCAACAACAAAAATGTCTATAAGCTGCTGCGTTATGGCGTGCAGATAAAAGCGGAAGCGGGCGAGAACTTTGAGCCTGTCCACTTGATCGATTGGCATCATCCCCTCGAAAACGATTTTGCCATCGCCGAAGAGGTGACTGTGCTGGGCAACCATGAAAAACGGCCCGATATTGTGCTTTATGTAAACGGTATTGCTTTAGGCGTATTGGAACTCAAACGCAGCATAGTTTCGATTGGTGACGGCATTCGGCAAAGCAGGGTCAACCAGCAAAAAGAGTTTATCGAATCCTTCTTCTCAACCGTCCAATTTGTCTTTGCGGGGAATGATACCGAGGGGCTGCGATACGGGACTATCGGGACACCTGAAAAATTCTTTCTCAAATGGAAGGAAGATGAAGGAGACGACAGCCTGTTGCAGCTGGATAAATACCTGCTGAAGATGTGCAACAAGGAGCGTCTCATCGAACTCATATACGACTTTGTACTCTTTGACGGCGGCATCAAAAAACTGCCACGGGCGCACCAGTACTTCGGCATCAAGGAAGCACAGAAGCATGTCCGCAGGCGGGAAGGCGGCATTATCTGGCATACGCAGGGAAGTGGCAAGAGTATCGTCATGGTGCTTCTCGCCAAATGGATATTGGAGAACAATCCCAATGCCCGCGTTGCCATCATTACCGACCGGGATGAACTGGACAAGCAAATAGAAGGAGTTTTTAACGATGTTGGTGAGCCGATAATAAGGACCAGAAGCGGCAGTGATTTAATGGCGCAACTGGCCAGGGCCAAACCGAGGCTGCTCTGTTCGCTGGTCCATAAGTTCGGCAAAAAGGGCGTTGATAATTTTGAAGAGTTCATCAAGGAGGTTGAAAGCAGTCCAACCAGAGCCGTTGGCGAATTGTTTTTGTTCGTCGATGAATGTCACCGCACTCAAAGCGGCAGGCTGAACCGAACGATGAAGGCGATGCTGCCCAATGCCGTTTTTATCGGGTTCACTGGGACACCGCTCCTCAAGGAAGACAAGCAAACCAGTCTGGAGGTTTTCGGCAAATACATCCACACCTATAAGTTCAATGAAGCCGTGAAAGATGAGGTTGTGTTGGATCTGATTTACGAGGCACGGGATATCGACCAGAAACTATCCTCCCCGGAAAAGGTTGATGCCTGGTTTGAATCCAAGACAAAGGGGCTGAATGACTTTCAAAAATGGTCACTGAAAAAGAAGTGGGGCACCATGCGGAAGGTCCTCAGCTCTCGGTCACGTATGGAGAAGGTGATAAGCGACATCATTTTCGATTTCAATGTAAAACCGAGACTCAGTTCCGAACGGGGCAACGCCATCCTCGTAGCTTCAAGCATCTATGAGGCGTGCCGCTATTTCGATATGTTCCGGAAGACGGAGCTAAAGGGCAAATGCGCCGTGGTTACCTCCTATAATCCAATGACACGCGATATCACCACCGAAGACACCGGAGCAAATACGGAGACCGAAAAAGAGTTTATCTACAAGACCTACAACAAGTTATTAAAAGGCGTATCCGCGAAACCGAACAAGACAAAGACCGAATCTTACGAGGATGATGCCAAGAAAAAATTCGTAAAAGAACCCGCGAATATGAAGCTGCTTATTGTCGTGGCCAAGCTTCTGGTTGGTTTTGACGCGCCCCCGTGCACCTACATGTACATCGATAAAAGCATGCAGGACCATGGGCTATTTCAGGCAATCTGCCGCGTGAACCGATTGGATACGGATGACAAGCAGTTTGGGTACATCGTGGATTATAAGGATCTGTTCCGCAAGGTAGAAGATGCCGTTGCCGTCTATACATCCGAACTGGATTATGATGAGTTCAAGCGCGAAGATTGTGAAATCCTGTTGCAGGACCGTTTAAAGAAAGGCAGAGAACGCCTGGATAATGCCCTTGAGGAGGTCGCCCTGCTCTGTGAACCTGTTGTGCCTCCGAAAGGAACCATAGAGTTCATTCGCTATTTCTGCGGCAACACGGAGATCCCCGAAGAACTGAAAAGCCGCGAGGTGCAACGAACGGCCCTGTATAAGGCAACAGTGGCGCTGATACGCGCCTATGCAAACATAGGCGATGAGATGGAGGCGGTAGGCTATACCGAAAAAGAGATTGACGAGATCAAGAAAGAACTCGATTTTTACCTAAAGCTTCGAGAGGAGATACGAAAGGCAAGCGGTGAGACACTCGACCTTAAAACCTATGAGGCCGATATGCGGCACCTGATTGACAACTACATCCAGGCGGAAGAATCTCAAAAGATCTCACCCTTCGGCGATCTGACTCTTCTGGAAATTATTGTGAATACGGGTATTGCCGATGCCATCAACAACCTGCCCAAAGGGATTAAAAGCAACAAAGAAGCCGTTGCTGAAACCATCGAAAACAATGTCCGCCGAAAAATTATCAAAGAACATTTGATCGATCCGGCATTTTTTGAAGAGATGTCCATTTTACTAAATGAGATTATTAAAGAACGCAAAGCCAACGCGATCAGTTATGAGGAGTATCTGAAGAAGATTGCGGAACTGGCGAAAAAGGTACAGGAAGGCAAAAGCGAAAACACGCCCGATGAGCTGAGAACACCTGCACAGCGTGTGCTTTACAATAATCTGGGTGAAGATAGAGATCTGGCTTTGGCAGTTCATGACAACATCATAAAATACAGGCCGGACGACTGGAAGGGTAACACAACCAAGGAGCAAATCATTAAGGGAAAACTATTCGATGTCCTGGGTGATGACAAAGAGGTTGAAAGAATCTTTCCAATCGTAAAAAAGCAACGTGAATACTGATATGGAACAGCTGAAATTAGGGGATATAACCATTGATGTAGTGCAAAAAAACATCAAGAACATTCACCTCAGTGTACACCCTCCAACGGGCAGGGTTAGAATTTCGGCACCCGGCAGAATGGATTTGGATACCATTCGTGTCTTTGTCGTTTCAAAACTGGGGTGGATAAAGAAACAGCAGACAAGACTGAGGAATCAGGAAAGGGAAGCACAAAGGGAGTTTATAAATAGGGAAAGCCATTATTTTAACGGCAAGCGCTATCTACTGAAGGTAATTGAGCGGGATGCCGCGCCAAAGGTGGTTTTAAAACACAGCGCTATTGAACTCTACGTAAGACCCGAAACAAATGCAGTAAAAAGGAAATATGTTCTCGATGAATGGTACAGGAGGAAGCTGAAAGAAACGGTGCCGGCACTGATAGAGACGTGGGAAGAGAAAATAAATGTTCATGTCAAAGAGTTCGGAATCAAAAGGATGAAAACCAAATGGGGGACCTGTAATCGACAGGCAAAACGTATCTGGCTGAATCTGGAGCTTGCCAAAAAACCGCCCGAATGTCTCGAATATATAGTGGTGCATGAAATGGTTCATCTAATGGAGAGAAACCACAACGACAGATTCATTGCCTTAATGAACGGATTTATGCCGAAGTGGAGATTTTATAAAGATGAATTGAATCGATTACCGGTAAGTCATGTAGAGTGGAATTATTAAAGGTAATGGTTTCGTGAAAAGTTAAAATTATTTCCTTTTGTCTTATTTCCATTGACCGTCAGAACCTAAATATGAGAATATAATGAGTACATCAGCAAAAAAAAGTTCGGGGGGATAGATCGATATGTTCAGAAAGATTCTATATCCGACAGATTTTTCGGAGGCCACTCACAAAGCCATAGCGTTTATCAAGAAGTTGAAGGAAGCCGGAACTGAGGAGGTGGTACTCCTCCACGTCATCGATGATAGAACCATCAACAGTCTGGAACGGTACACTGCACAGTACGCCGATATATCCCTTGTGGTGAAGGATATCAAAGAAAAGTCCCTGAAGGCCATCAGTCCCATCGAAGAGGAGTTGAAGGAATCGGGCCTGAAGGTTACAACCAGAGTGGAACGTGGAATACCCTTCAGTCAGATATTGCGCATTGAAGGGGAAGAAAATGTGTCTCTCACTGTGATAGGTTCTCATGGCAGGAGTAACATTGCCGGTATGCTGCTGGGGTCTGTCTCTGAAAAGGTAATCAGGAAGTCGAAGAAACCGGTCATCGTTATCAAAAGGGAAAACAACGCGGACGATGATTAATAGGGAACTGCTATTCTCGTGACGGAAAGCTGGACGGGTGAGTCAAGACGGCACATTGCATACCCCTGCACGGCCGTAATGTTATATTGCTCGGAGTTTAGAGACGGATGATGCAATTTATAGTGAAGCTGATCATCACCTTGGTCATCATACTCTTCTGTACCTATATCGGCAAAAAGCTCCCGTCGCTGGCAGGCCTCATCGCCACAATGCCCCTGACGGGTCTCCTCGTCCTTGTCTGGCTTTATACCGAAAATAAGGAGAACTATTCCCTCTTAACGAAATATACGACAAGCGCCCTATGGGGAATCATTCCCAGCATTCTCTTTTTCACGACTGCCTGGCTCTGCTTTAAAAAGGGGCTCCCCTTTCCCATAATCCTGGTGGCTGCCTTTTCCGTGTGGCTCGTGGGGGCCTTTGTTCATCAGTGGTTTTTGAAATAAATGAATAATGTCGGAACAGTGGTGTTTTTCGCGGAGTGATTATCTAAACAAGGCGCACATTATTTATAAATGCCTTTCCCATTCCATGGTTTTATCCACTTTTGTGTAGCCCTGCTCCATCTTCCGCTCTATATCGAGGCGAAAGGTTTCAAAGGCATCGGGGTCCATCTCCCGGGGGGCGAAGATGGGATCACCCCACTTCAGGATGATCCTGCTGAAGGGTTTGGGAATGAGGAAACGGTCCCAGCTCTTTAAACGCCAGGCACGGTCCATGGAAACATAAACGGGAACAATAGCCGCCCCCGATAACTGGGCCATCTTTATCAGTCCCGCCTTTACCACGCCTCTCGGTCCCTGCGGTCCATCGACGGCGTGCACGGCAACCTGGTTGTGGGCCAGGTCATCAACAATGGCGCGAAGGGCCCGTCTGCCTCCCCGCGAACTTGACCCCCGAATAGGACGAAACCCAAGGCGCAGTGCCAGTTGCGCTATCATTTCGCCGTCGGTGCTCCTGCTGATCATCACTGAAGGCGAATAGACACTGAATTTTTTCGCATAACCGATGAGACCGAAAAATCGCTGGTGCCAGATTGCGGCTACCGCTTTGCCCCCCGTATGGAGGTAATCGAGGATGACTTCCTCATTGATGACGCTCAGCCGGCACATAGAGAGATAGAGCCGTATGATATGATAGAGTAGCGACACAAAGAGGGGGTTGCGAAAGAGGGCGTCTCGATATTTTTTCATACTAATAGGTTTATCCTGCAAATGTTTAAATCTCTATAACGCGGCACATGCCTTCCTGACTTCATGCTCCATGAAGGTCGAAGGTCCGTGACAATCAAGCAGCGGCACTCTACCTTACGTTCCGATTTTTTTCAAAAGGGGAGGGTTTATTATTTCTCCGCCTTTTCAAGGTCCTCCGATCTGTCTATGCCCAGGTTGACTGCACCAAATCGTTCATTCTCGGGAAGAATGAGGAGAAATCTGTTACAGAGGTCGATGTCGGCACTTCCTGCATTGAGTTCAAAGTCGAGGATATGTCCCCCCGATTTCAGGTCCTCGGAGATGAAATGAAGATGATAGCCCGGCACGTTGATTCCCTTTACATAGGGGGGCGAGCGAAATCCGACGATGGTTCCAACAACATTTTTCAGGTCGAAGACGGCCTGGGTTTTCGTCACTTCAACCAGCGGGGGATAGGGCCTGGACTGGGCGGGGACGCTCCTCGTCTTCATAAAACGAAATGTTCCCTGCACTTTGACTGCCGCAAAGAGATTTTTATTGGAGGCTGCTTCGCCGATTATTTTCTGCAGGGAAGCGAAACTGGTCCCTGCCGGAAGTTTGCGCGTTATATCACTCTCGAAGGGAACGATGACGGCAAAGGGTGTTTTCACGGAAGCATGGGGGCGATAGACCTTTCCATCGGCCCTGACCTGATAGACAGTTCCGTCAAGGATGACCATTTCTCCGTCGAGCCTGTCGAATGTGCCGATGCCAAAATCACCGTAGCGTGTCAGATCGCCGCACGTCATGGTTCCGTCATAGGTTCCGGCAAGTATGGCATCGATAGTTGAAACCTGGGTTAACTGATTGTGTCGTGTCGCGCATCCCGCCAGCAGTAGCACGACAAAAAAGACAAGAACTACGCGCCCGATAAGATTTTTCATATATAAACTTCCCCTACTGCCTTAATATTTTTCACTCGATTATGGCAGTGCATGGTAGGTACAATCATTTTCCAATGCCCAGTAACTCAACTTCAAAAATCAGAACTTCGTTGGGACCGATATCCTGTCCCGCACCCCTCTCACCATAGGCAAGCCCGGAGGGGATAAAGAGTTTGTATTTACTCCCCACCTTCATGAGTAAAAGCGCTTCCGTCCATCCCTTAATAACACCGTTGACAGGGAAGGAGGCCGGTGTATTCCGCTTGTAGGAACTGTCAAATTCGGTGCCTGCGATAGTTGTTCCCTTATAGTGGACGGAAACCTGATCCGTCTCTGTTGGAACAGGTCCATCGCCCGCCTTGAGAATGACGTATTGGAGCCCGCTCTTTGTCGTCACAACTCCATCTTTCTCTTTATTCTCTGCCAGAAATGTGTTCCCTTTTTCCAGGTTCTCACTGGTCGACAATTTGTTCTTTTCTTTCTCTTTCTTCTGCAGCTTTTCCGAAAAGGCACTCATGATTATCTTTGTTTCTTCCTGAGTTACCATAAGCGGCCTTTCATTAAAGATGTCTTCCATACCGGCTACCAAGGCATTGAGAGTAATCTCATTTTTCATTTTTAATAAGGAATTCCCTATATTGGTTCCTATAATATAGCTCGCTTTATCCTTCTCTGTTTCAAGGTTGTCGGCCTTTTCCTTGGTGGCCGTGGTATCACAACCACCGAGAAAAAGAACGAGACTGCTCAACAGTACACAAATAGCAACAGGTTTCACAAAAAATCCTCTCTTTTTAGATGTTAATACACAGAGTGACATTTCATCACTCTCCTTACTGTTTTGTCCACCACCGAGAAAATACGGCGGAACGTGTCATGGGAATGGGAGGGACTGTGTCCTCGAACCTTTATAACCTCAAAGTGCAGCTCGTCGTAGAGCCTGTAAAATGCGCGATAGAAAGCGGCGTTCTTTAATGGACGCCCCGTCTTCCCGGACAGGAAACTATTTTCCTCCAGTCTTGATCTTCTACTCAGGAGACCTGTCACACACTGGGAGTCTGAATATATCTGCAATGTGCCCTCTCCCGTAATTCCTATTTCGCCTCGATACTCTTCAAGTGCCCACAGGATTGTCCGAACTTCCATTTGTGTTGAAGAGGTTTCTTCAAATCTCCGGAGCACCACCTTATCTGTCCATTGGGACCCCTCGATATCCTGCGGCGGCATTTCGAGCACCGACGCGGGAAGGATGAGATAACCGCCCACACCGCTCTTGCGCTGAGGGTCGAGACTTACATCGGTAAAAAGAACAAAGCCACTCATAACAAAAACCACGTATCCGCGAACTTCTCGGGCAGTATATTGAGACAGACACGGTTTTTCATTCCGATGATTCCAGGTCCGTAATCATCAGATGACCATCCTTATTCCTTTTGGTTTTGAACCATCCCTTCTTCTCATATTCCTTTGCAAGGGAGGTCATTTTCTTATACCGTGTGTTCTTGATCTTAAAGGACTTGTCCAACTGCCGCATCTTATTGGCAACGGCATTTAAGAAATGTTCATCACTGTGATCAAGACTGGTGAATACCTTTTTAAATAAAGTTTCAGCGATCTCGTCCTTCGTCCTCTCATCCACCTCTTTTGCGGGGGCTGTCTTCTTTTCCTTGGTCTCGATGTTCACTTTCGACACCTTCACCTGCTTGTCCTCTTTCGGGACGATCTTACGAGGTTGGGGCAGGACGATAATATTATCGGTGCAATTGGTAAATATCGGGCGTTGCGCGTCACCTTCCTTGGTAATCAGCCAGACCTCCTTTCCATGCTTTCTCAGGAGGTCCATGATGACTGAAAAGTCGGAGTCGCTGGTGACAAAGACAAATCGGTTGATGGACGGCTTGTTCAGATAGAGCTTTTCAAAGGCATCGAGACTGATAATCAGGTCCGCCCTGTTTTTCTTCCCCGTGACATGAGGCGCTTCCCGAATCTCGAAATTATGGTTTATCAACTGGGATCGTAATTTCGAGATGGAATTCGTGTTCCCGCAGGCAAACTTCACTGCAAAAATATACTCTTCGGGGGCCTCTTTATCCTCTTCGAGGATGATGTCCTGCAGCATATCATCGAGAGATAATATCCCTGCCACATTTTCGAGATCGATATACACGGCAATAAATTTTCTCATGGTTGTACTCTCCTTTTTTATATCGTCATTTCCGCCAACGGGTCCCACAAACCTTTGGCATCACTGCCTGAGAATGGTGGTTGAAATAACCAAATTCCATCGACGAGCCTTCCTCGGTGAGGAGGGCCGTCATCCCTTCGATATCACCTTCCCTGATCAACCTTTTTAACTGTGAGAGATTTTCCTCGTACAGATCCAGTATGTTCGCAATATCGGGGTTTCGAATGATTATCTCGCTATGGAGCCGGGGGGTCTTGAAGGTCTTTTCGACGATGGCGAGCCTGGAGGTGAAGTTGGGCGTGGAAAACCTTTCAATCTCCCCATTATCCATTCCCGCATCTCTCAGTGTCAATCCCATCATCATGGCATTGAAATGGTTGAGTCCCTGGACGACAGCCATTATTTCGTCATGCCTCTTCGGCGTCGTTTCCGTCACCCGGGCGCCGCTCCCTTCAAATATCTCTTTCGGCCACTCTTTCCATGCATCGACTCTGGCGGGACAGAGAATGATATTCTGATCCGTAATTGAAGGAACATCGGGACCAAAGAGGGGGTGACAACCCATAACCTCCGATGACGAGTGGTGCAGCATCGCCTGTACCGGTTCTTCCTTCAGGGAGGTGAAATCCATGAGGAGCGAGTACTTTTTCATCTTCGGCCCGATTTCGGCAATAACCTCCAGCGTGGCTTCGATGGGAACACTGACAATGACGACAGGGCAGGTCCGGGCAAGATCATCGAGAGACATGCCGCTATGCCGTCCCGTCACGTGGACGGTGTAACCTGCGCCTTTGAAAAAAGGGTCAAACCATCTGCCGATGCCCCCTGTACCGCCGATTATGCCTATTTCAAAATTTTTCATTCTCTTTCAAATTCCGGTTTGATGTATGACTGTTTTGATATTCTTAGCATACCTGGAAACAATCGTCACCATGTTATTTCTCTGACGATTCTCTTCAATGAGCCCGACGATGGCGCTTCCTATGACAATACCATCGGCAAGAGGTGCAATCTCCGCCGCCTGTTCGGGGGTGGAAATGCCGAAGCCTGCTACGACGGGCATGTGCGTTATGCTTCGTATTGTCGCTATGTTTTCACCTACGCGGGAAGCCAGCGGTTTCGCGGTCCCCGTAACGCCGGTAATAGACACATAGTAGAGAAATCCTGTAGCATCTTCAGCAATCATTCTGATTCGATCGGCAGATGTCGTCGGCGTGACGAGTGATATGAAATCTATGTCGACCCGGTCAGTATGTTTCCTCAATTCCGTTGATTCTTCGGGGGGAAGATCGACGACGAGGATGCCGTCAACACCGGCGTCTTTCGCCCTTTTTGCGAACTGTTCAGGTCCATAGGCGAATATGGGATTATAATATCCGAAGAGAACGATGGGAATGGAGGTCCTGTCTCTCAGGGATTCTATCATATCGAGGATACCCGTCATATCGGTACCCCGCTCAAGGGAACGCCGGGCGGCGGCTTGGATGACGGGTCCATCGGCGACGGGATCAGAAAAAGGAACACCGATTTCGAGAATATCGACACCGGCATTCGCGAGGCCGAGGATAATCTCCGCCGTCTTTTCGAGACTGGGATCTCCTGCCGTTATATAGGCAACGAGGGCCTTTTCCTTTTTTGTATTCAACTCTTTGAATGTCTGTTCTATACGTCCCGTCATCGCTGTGTTTCCATCCTTTCCAGTATAGTTTCGGCGTCCTTGTCTCCCCTCCCCGATAGATTGATGATGATAACCTTTTCCGGCCCCAGGGTGGGGGCCAGTTTCATCGCATAGGCTACTGCGTGGGCGCTCTCCATGGCGGGGATGATCCCTTCCAGTTTCGAAAGATCCAGAAATGCCTGCACGGCCTCTTCGTCATCGACGGCGACATAGCGAACCCTTCCTGTGGAATGAAAATAACTGTGCTCAGGACCAACGCCAGGGTAGTCCAGACCGGCGGCAATGGAGTGGGCGTCCCTTATCTGACCATGGTCGTCCTGGAGAAGATAGGTCTTGTTGCCGTGAAGAACACCCACCTTTCCTGCGGAAATGCTGGCGGCATGCATGCCCGTCGCTATACCCTTTCCCCCCGCCTCGACGCCGATCATCTCGATTTCCGGGATATCTTTAAAGGGGTAGAAGATCCCCATGGCATTGCTCCCGCCGCCGATACAGGCGATGATCACATCGGGATAGCGTCCCTCTGCTTTCAGTATCTGTCTTTTCGCTTCTCGCCCGATGACACTCTGAAAATCCCTCACCATTGCCGGGTAGGGATGGGGGCCCGCCGTCGTTCCGATGACGTAAAAGGTGTCCCGGACGCGGGCGGTCCAATGGCGCATGGCCTCGTTCATGGCATCCTTGAGTGTGGCCGTCCCTACAGTGACGGGTGTAATCTTGGCGCCCAGGATCTTCATGCGAAAGACATTGAGGGCCTGCCTTTCTATGTCTTCTTTCCCCATGAAGATACGGCATTTCATCCCCAGAAGGGCGGCAACGGTGGCGGTGGCAACGCCATGCTGACCGGCGCCCGTTTCGGCGATGACCCGGTCCTTTCCCATCCGTTTCGCCAGGAGGATCTGTCCCAGTGTATTGTTAAGTTTGTGGGACCCCGTGTGGTTGAGGTCTTCCCGCTTGAGATAAATCCGGGCGCCCTTCAGTTTTTCCGAAAGGCGTTTCGCGAAATAGAGCGGCGTCGCGCGCCCCGCATAGGTAGTCAGATAGGAGGCAACCTCCGACCTGAAGGTTTTGTCTTTTTTGGCCGTGCTATAGGCCCTTTCCAGTTCAATAAGGGCGGGCATCAGCGTTTCCGAGGCATACCGACCGCCGAATATTCCGAAATGCCCTCCCTTGTCGGGTAGTTTTTGTGGCATATTTCTTTCCTCCATTAAGGTTTGAGGGTTCGGCAAAAAGTCATATTTTCTCGCTGGAAGACCATTTCGGGGATGATTTCGATGCTTGGCTAAAAATCTAAAACTCGTGCTAACGCACTCAAACAATTAGATTTTCTTAACGCCAATCACCACAATCATCTGTTTCCCGAAATGCTCAAATCCGCTTGAAAATGACTTTTTACCGGTCTGTCAGGTTTGACACTATCGTAAAAGTCTTTTTCGAATGAGAAAAACTGACTTTCTGCGGGTACGTTAATTTTCATCCTGTGCTGCATGTACCCTTCGTTCGGCTTTTCTGAAAATCCCATTGTTCCCTTTACCGGAATCTCTATCAAAACATCTCACAATATCTATGATCTTTCTGATCTTGTTGTGATCCTTCTCTCCCGGTACTCGTTCGCAACCGCTGTTGATATCGACGGCCTGCGGTGAGATTCGCCGAAGAGCAGCTTCTATGTTGCCGGCATGAAGACCACCGGAGAGTATGAGGGGACAGTGCTCCTTTATCAGAAGAGCGACATCCCAGTTTGCCCTCTTTCCCGTTCCGCCGTAAAGGCGGTGATCATAGCCGTCCACGAGTATGGCGCCAGCCGGGTATGCTGCAAGGCCGGAGAGATCATCGCCACTCCGCGGCGCGACGGCCCTTATTCTGTGATAATCTGAAAGACCCCTCGCATATTCGGGTGATTCGTCACCATGCAGTTGAATCATATCGAGGAGACAGTTTTCTGCTATTTTCCTGACCTCGCGGGCATCGTGATTGACGAATACGCCAACCGTTGTTACCGTGGAGGGGAGCTGTTGAATGATTTTCGCCGCATCTTCCGGTGACACGTAGCGCGGGCTTTGACCGTAAAAAATGAAGCCCAGGGCATGGACGCCGCTTTCGGCGGCACCCATGGCGTCTTCCAGGTTGGTTATGCCGCATATTTTGATCGCAGTCATCTTTATCTATACCCTCCCCAGCAGTTCATCGAGTTTTGCACCTGTATCTTCGGCGGCCATGAGTGTCTCACCGATGAGGAAGGCGTGAATCCCTGCCGCCATGAGTCTTTCAATATCTCCTCTCGTCGCGATGCCGCTCTCGCTGATGACGATTCTGTCATCGGGGATAGAGGGAATCAGTTCTTCGCTCACCTTCAGATCGGTGGCAAATGTGACGAGATCACGGTTATTGATTCCCATGATCCGGGCTCCGGCGGTCAGGGCCTTTTCAACGTCTTCCATCGTATGCACTTCAACTAGGGGAGAGAGTCCCAGTGATTCCGCCAGTTCTATGAAGCGCTTGAGATTGTCTTTATCAAGGATGGCCGCGATGAGAAGGATGGCATCTGCGCCGAGGGCCTTGGTCTCATAGATCTGACAGATGTCTATGATAAAATCCTTTCTTAGAAGGGGGAGTTTCACCATGCTTTTTATTGCCGCGATGTAGGAACCCTGTCCCCCGAAGAAATGTTCATCCGTGAGGACGGAAATGGCAGAAGCCCCCTTTTGTTCGTAGAGACATGCAATCGCGACGGGATCAAAGGGGTCCCTGATAATTCCCTTCGAAGGGGAACGCCTTTTCACCTCGGCGATGATGGCGCACTTCTTTCCTCCCACGGCCCCTGCGAAATCCCGTGAATCGGGCATGTCCAGTGCGGCCATTTTCAATTCCGTCAGTGGCCTGGTCTGCTTCAGATAAGCAACCTCATTCCGCTTTGTTTCCACTATTTTTTCCAGGAACATTGTCTCTCCTTAACTGTTGCTCAACTCAACGAGGTCCGTCAATTTCTTGAGGGCTGCACAGCTTTCGATAGAATCACGGGCAATGACAATGCCCTCGCCGATAGTTTCCGCCTTTTCACCGGCTACGATTGCCAGTGCTGCGTTCAAGAGGACGATATTTCCCGGCCCCCCATCCTGTCCCTCCAGTATGTTCCTCGTGATTCTGGCGTTGACGATGGCATCTTTACCGCGCAGTTCCTCTCCACTCGACCTATCGCCGAAGAAATCCACGGAATCGATATTATAGGTCGTAACAGCGCCGTCTCTCAGCTCTGAGACGCGCGTTTTCCCCGTCACGGTGGCTTCGTCCAATCCATCGGAACCATGGACGACAAAGGCCCGTGTCGTTCCCAGATTTTTCAATACGCCGGCAAACATCTCCGTGAGATTTGGATCATAGACCCCTATGAGCTGCGATGTTGCGCCTGCCGGATTGGTGAGGGGGCCCAGCATATTGAATATGGTTCGTATACCGATTTCCCGTCTCGGGCCGATGGCATGCTTCATGGCGCCATGCAGTTTCGGTGCGAAGAGAAAACCGATGCCGATCTGATGGATGCATTCCTCCACTATATCATGATCGGCCATTATGTTGACACCGAGGGCCTCCAGGACATCGGCGCTGCCACACCCGCTGGAAACGGCCCTGTTGCCGTGCTTGGCTACGGTAAGTCCGGCGGCGGCCACGACAAAGGCCGCCGTCGTGGAAATATTAAATGTATTCAACCCGTCTCCACCTGTTCCGCAGGTATCGACGATGGTCGATGACCGGGCGTCGATCATCGTTGCCTTTTGTCTCATGACCCGTGCGGCACCGGTAACCTCTTCCACCGTCTCACCCTTGATCCTGAGAGACGTTATGAAGGCGGAGATCTGCGCCGGTGTTGCCTCGCTGCCCATTATTTCATCCATAGCGGCCATCATTTCCTGTTCCTGTAAGTCTTTACCCTCTACGATCTTTCCGATTGCTTCTCTTATCATCTCAGGTACTCCTCTTCAGTTTTCTCTGGCCTTTGCCCGTAGTTGCAAAAAATTCCTCATGATCCGTTTCCCCTTGGGTGTCAGTATCGATTCGGGATGAAACTGCACCCCCTCTACTGGATAGTCCCGGTGCCTGACAGCCATGATTTCCCCCTGCGCCGTTTCGGCGCTGACATGGAGCGAGGGGGGAAGGGAGTCCCGCTTCAATATCAGGGAATGATACCGGCCCGCTGCGAAGGGACTGGGAAGTCCCCTGAAAATCGTCTTGCCATCATTTACTATCTCCGATGTCTTCCCGTGCATGATGCGGTCGGCACGGATCACGTCGGCCCCGAAGGCATAGCCTATCGCCTGGTGTCCCAGGCAGATCCCCATGATGGGAATAGTCCTGTAAAAATTCTTTATAACCTCCACGGTAATGCCTGCGTCTTTCGGTGTTCCGGGGCCGGGAGAGAGAAAGATAGTATGGGGTTGCAGTTTCCTGATCACTTCAATGGTGATCTCGTCATTGCGGTAGACCTGGACCTCTTCTTCGAGCTGCCCAAGATACTGGACGAGATTGTATGTAAAGGAATCGTAATTATCGATCATCAGAATCATGGCTTTTCTCCTAAAGTAAAATCTGCCGCAGCCAGTTGAATGGCCTGCACCATGCCACCGGCCTTGTTGAGGGTCTCTTCATATTCCATTGCGGGATCGGAATCAGCTACGATTCCTGCACCGACCTGTATGAAGATCTTTCCACCCGTGACCACCATTGTCCTGATGGTGATGCAGAAATCCATATTCCCCGTATAGCTGAAATATCCGACGGCGCCGCCGTAGGCCCCCCTGCGGACCGTCTCCAGTTCGTCTATGATTTCCATGGCACGGATCTTCGGTGCCCCCGACAGCGTCCCCGCGGGGAAGGTGGCCTTCAGAACATCAAAGCAGTCTTTCCCCTCCGATAATTGGGCCTGAATATTGGAAACGAGATGCATGACATGGGAATATCGCTCCACAATCATAAGCTGGTTGACCTGCACCGTGCCGATTCGTGCTATCCGTCCCAGGTCATTTCGCCCCAGATCGACGAGCATGATGTGTTCCGCTTTTTCCTTCGGGTCCTCTAAAAGTTCAGCCGCCAGTGCCCTGTCTTCCTGTTCCGTCTTTCCCCGGGGCTTCGTTCCGGCAATGGGTCTCAGTTCTACCTGCTTCTCCTCGAGACGGACCATGACCTCGGGCGAAGATCCGATGAGAATGAAATCTTCAAGCTTGAGGAAGAAAAGATAGGGCGACGGATTGATATAGCGAAGGGCCCGGTACAGATCGATGGGATCGGAGCCGTTGTCCTTTTCAAAACGCTGGGAGAGGACAACCTGTATGGCATCTCCCGACCGGATGTATTCCTTGGCCTCTTTCACCATGGACTTGAATGCATCGGGCGTCATGTTGGAGCGGAGTGGTTCGACGCTTCCCTTCGGATGATTGTACGTTGCCTGACTCACTGGGGCATTAATCAACTCAACCATGGCATCTATGTGCCGTACCTTTTCATCATAAATCGCCTTGAGGTCCCTGTCCTCATCGATAAAGGCGCATGCCACGACCTTGATGGTATGCCGGATATTATCAAAGATTATCATGGTGTCGGTGAAGAGAAAGACGGCGTCGTCGGTCTGAAGATCATCGGTGACATGCGACGGCAGTCTTTCAAAATATCGCACCATATCGTAGGCAAAAAAGCCGACGGCCCCGCCATAAAAGCGTGGAAGGCCATCGATGGCAACGGGCCTGTATTGCTGCATTATGTTTTTCAGATACTGGAGCGGATCTCCCCCGTGTTTGTGACGGGTCACTGTATCCCCTTCTTGAATAATGATATCGTCACCCTTCACCCTGACAATGGTATGGGGATCTGCTCCGAGGAAGGTATAGCGGCCCCATTTTTCACCCCCCTCCACGCTTTCGAAAAGGAAGGCATGCCGCTTGTCGCCCAGTTTCTTGAGAGTAGTTACCGGTGTTTCCATATCGGCAAGGATCTCCCGGTAAATGGGGATAAGGTTCCCCCTGCCAGCCAGTTCTTCAAATTCCTCAAACGTCGGATAATACATAGTATGATTACATCTCCTTTAAAAAAATAAGATTGATACTATCGTAAAAAGTCTTTTTCGATCGGATTCGAGCATCTTTTTCCCAAAATGGTCTTCAATCGAGAAAAACTGACTTTTTGCGAGGACATCTCTTGCATGCATATAAAAACAAAAAAGCCGTGGATTCCACTTGGAATTTTCCACGGCTTGCATTTTCTATATTTCCAGTATTAGCAGCGGACAAACCCCTCCCTGTGATTTTTCCACCACCACCAGCCATTATGAGTTGCAATTACACTGCTCATGTTACCTGATCCTTCATTCCGAAGAGCTTCGAACCATTAGCACTCTGGTTTCTCAGTAAATGATCGGCCAGAATAATGCGGACCATGGCCGCGCAGACGGGAACGATTCGAGGAATAACGCAGACGTCATGCCTTCCGTGAATCGAGATCGTTACTGGTTCCCCGTAAATGTCGATGGTCTGCTGTGTGATGTTTATGGAGGGGATCGGTTTACAGGCGACGCGGATGATTATGTCATCTCCATTGGTAATGCCTGCCAGTATTCCACCTGCATTGTTTGACAGGAATCCCTCCGGTGTGATGGGATCATTACATTCCGATCCCGACATCCGTGCAGCCCCGAACCCAGCACCGATCTCCACACCCTTGACGGATCCGATGCTCATGAGCGCCCTGGCGAGATCGGCATCCATCTTGTCAAATACGGGCTCTCCCAGTCCGGGTGGGCATCCCTTTACGACAACTTCGACGATACCGCCCAGGGAATCTCCCTTCTGTTTCGCCTCATCGAGGCGGTCTTGCATCTTTTTGGCGGCCTCGATATCGGGACAGCGTAAGGCGTTTCCGCCGATGTCAGCAAGATTGCGCCCTTCTGTCTGAATGCCGCCCACTTCTACAGTGTAGGCGATTACTTCCATGCCGGCAGAGGAAATGATTTTTCCGGCAATAGCCCCGGCTGCCACGCGCGCGGCGGTCTCGCGGGCCGAGGCCCGCCCCCCTCCCCGGTAATCCCTGATACCGTATTTCCTCTGATAGGAAATGTCTCCATGACCGGGCCTGAAGACATTCTTCAGGTTTGCATAATCCCTGCTTTTGACATCCCTGTTCTTGATAACCAGAGAGATAGGCGTCCCCGTGGTTTTCCCTTCAAAGGTACCCGATAGAATTTCTACACAGTCCTCCTCTTTTCGTGCCGACGATGAGGAGTGCAATCCCGGTTTCCGTAAGTTCAGTTCCTGTTGTATATCGGATTCGCTGAGGGTAATGTTTGAGGGACACCCGTCAACAACGGCCCCCGTTGCCATACCGTGCGATTCTCCCCATGTCGTCACTCTGAATAAACGACCGATAGAATTTCCTGCCATCTACTGTTTCCTTCTCTCTTTCAATAACTCGTATATTTCATCTACCACTACTTTTATCGCCTTTTCCGACGTATTGACAGTAAAATCTGCCATCTGACGATAGATGGGTTCCCTTTTTATGAGGGTAGCAATCACATCACTGCGTATATCACTGTGGGTCAGGGAGGGACGAAATCCCTCACCTCGGTGATCATTCACCATCCTTTCGCAGATTGTCTCTTCATCTGCCGTGAGCCAGAAAAAAATCCCCTTTTTTCGCAATACTGCCCTGTTTATCGGATCATCAAATATTCCTCCACCCGTTGCAATGACACTTTCTTCCATTGCCGGTAACCCTTTTACCACTTCTTTCTCCTTTTCACGAAAGAGGCGCCAGCCACCCGTTTCGACGATCTCCTTGATTGATATTCCTGCTCTCTCAACGATAAGCTCATCGGTGTCGAAAAAAGGAACACCCATCTTTTGGGCCAGCCCCTTGCCTGCCGAGGATTTCCCCGTGCAGCGATATCCGATTAACAGTACGTTCTTCATGGCCGATACAATTGATTCAGTGTGTCCCAGAATCGGGGGAATGATTTGTTGACGCATGTCACGTCTGTGATTTCTATGCCCTCTGTAACGAGTCCCGCAATGGCAAAGGCCATCGCCATCCGGTGGTCCTCGTAGGTTTCGATCTCGGCGCCCCGTGGTGTTCCGCCGGAGATAATGAGTCCGTCATCCATCTCTTCCGCGTCGATGCCGATCCTGTTGAGTTCTGTCACGACGGCTGAGATGCGGTCGCATTCCTTGAGACGCAAATGGGCCACATTCGTAATGACTGTACGTCCCTCCCTGAAGGCCGCAAGAACAGCCACGGTGGGGACCATGTCGGGCATGGAGGCCATATCAAATTCCATGTCCCCCGGGATCAGTTCCTTTCCGACGACATCTATACAGCCTTTACCGATTATTACGGAAGATCCCATTTGTTCCATAATTCCCAGTACTCCCATATCTCCCTGAATCGTATCGGGGTTTATATCAGGAACCCTGATTTTTCCTTTGCACAGGGCGGCGGCCAGAAAAAAATATGAGGCATTGGAAAGATCGGATTCAACTGTGTAATCTTGTCCCCTGTAGGTCTGAGGGGCCTTCACTGTATATCCCTCGTCACCATGTCTGATGACGTCCACACCGAACCGGTTCATCACATCTATGGTCAGGTCTATGTAGGGTCTGGATGCCGTATTTCCCAGCAGTTCAATTTCCACATCCCCCTTTGCGCAGGGCGCGACGATGAGGAGAGATGAAATATACTGGCTGCTCTGTGTGTCCCTGAAGGTTACCCTTCCTCCATTGATACCCCCGCCCTCTATGACGACGGGCGGATAGCCTTCACTGCCGAGGCTGCGGCATTTGACTCCCAGCGACCTTAGCGCGTCCATGACGGGTCCCACGGGTCTCTTCCGGAGGCGACTTCCCCCGTCGATGATGACCTCTCCCGTAGCGAGGGCCGCAAGAGATGTCAAAAACCGCAACGATGTTCCATTGTTTCCCAGATAGATTGTTTCGCCGGGATTACGCATGCGCTCCGACGTTTTTTCAATAACTATTTCCTCATCCGTAACCAGTACGCGAACACCGAACAAACGGAGGGCCGTGATCAGATAGTCTGTATCATCTGAAATGAGGGCATTATGGAGACAGGACTTTCCCTCGGCCAGTGAGGCAATGATCAATGCCCGCTGTGTAAAGCTTTTTGATCCCGGAATCTTCACCGTCGCATCCAGATTTTTAATTGTTTCAATTTTCATAGTACTCTTCATAAACTCCAATAAGCCCCTCTCTATCCCGCCATCGGGTAGGACCCCAGTATCTTGATGAAGGTGCATCCATCTCGCAGCTTTTGCAGGCATTCTCCCGTAGCCTCTTCATCTCTATGACCGCTGAAGTCGACAAAGAAGAGATATTCCCATACGCTTTCTCTGATGGGATGAGATACTATCTTCTGGAGATTGATCCCCTTTTCGGCGAAGGGCTGTAAGGCGCGATAGAGTGCGCCCGGATCATG
This sequence comes from uncultured Syntrophaceae bacterium, assembly GCA_964394725.1. Classification (GTDB taxonomy): domain Bacteria; phylum Desulfobacterota; class Syntrophia; order Syntrophales; family UBA2210; genus JAFGPZ01. The sequence goes on along the minus strand of CAYMYS010000008.1, from coordinate 1,005 downwards.
GCGGGTACCGAAAATAATGGAGGTCTTGTCCCGTCCCGTGGGGTTATTTCTCTCTTCACCGATAACAAGAAATCGGGTGATATTTGAGGAACAATCTTCCACACCATCGTCAATAATATTCAGTTTATAGGTCGTTGCGGCGTTGTGGCTGCCGATGGCGGCGCCCTTATCATCCGTCAGAACCATCTGGGCGGCCTTTGCCGTACTCGCCACTTCATGGGTTGAGCATTCAGGCAGATGTTTTCTGAGCCATCCCTGACATTGTGCCAGGGCCTGAGGATGAGAGTAAACCCTCTTTAATCCTTCCCTATCCCTCCTTATAGACATGAGAACATGTTCGATGGGAAGATAGGTTTCGGCAAGAATGTTCACCGATGTCGAGATCAAACGATCCTGCGTCATTTTGACGATACCTTCAAGGGAGTTTTCGACGGGCACGACTCCGTAGTTGACACGATTCTTTTCCACCCGATCGAAGACATCGAGTATCGTTGTCTGCGGGGCATAGAGGGTACTTTCGCCGAATTGGGCCTTCGCCGCCATATGGGTGAATGACGCCTCGGGACCCAGATATGCAATGGACAGGGGTTCCTGCAGCGCCCGGGAGGCGGAAAGGATTTCAGAAAATATCACTTTCAGAGATCGAGGAGGTAGCAGTCCGCCATTCATTTCTTCGAGGCGGCTGAATATTTTGCTCTCCTGCGCAGGATCATATATGTGGAGCCCATTTTTTGTCTTCACTTTTCCCATTTCGACAGATAGTTCCGCCCGTTCACGCAAAAGCCGCACTATCTCGTCATCCTTGCTTCTCAGTGCATCCCTCAATTTTATCTGTGAGTCATCTAGCATGACCGCAGTTCCTCGATCGTCTCTCTAATTAGGCCCTCTTCCACAGAGCCATTGACAAAGGGCACTCCCAACTTTTTCAGCAACACGAAGTGAATCGCGTTTCCCTTCTTCTTTTTATCCATCTTCATCCGCGAGAGAATAGCCGATGTTTCTACG
>CAYMYS010000007.1:437-53014 GCA_964394725.1 uncultured Syntrophaceae bacterium | reverse complement strand
AGCGTCGGACTACGAATCCGAAGGTCGAAGGTTCGAATCCTTCTGGGCGTACCAATAATATCAAGGGGTTAGCTGTTCCAGGCTGACCCCTCTTTTTTTGTTAACAGGAATACAACCGTTTGTTTCTTAATCGATTCGACGTTTCTCCCGTCCACTCGACACCGGTATTTCTTCGTTTCATCAGAAGCCGCATTAAATCGCTCATATGCCGGCTTTCTTGGAATATCAAAGCGATCTGTCTCCTCACGAACAGTCTTATCATCGGGAACAGGTTTTATATGAAAGATATTTTGAAATCAAATCTTTAGAGTTGGAAGGGGGTGATGGGATCCTCTCCTAGCCTGCTCCGGGCAATGCATTGTTATGTGGCGAAATGATATGGATGGGAAACGATTTCTTCAGTGAAGTGATTTACGGTGGAGGTGTGAAATATGCAATACAATAAAATAAACGGGTGGCACGTATGCCACCCGTCATGGGTTTTATAGTTGTGATGCCGGCAAAATTGTATCGTATGATCGAAGGGTGATACTACAGTTCTGTTACATCTTTAAGTATCTCGATTTGTCCCTCCCTGATCATCGCTTCCTTCGTCTCTTCCAGCCAGGAGGTGAAATATTTTTGTTCTTTTAACTGCAGGAGAAAGAGTTTCAGGTCACTCTTTTTCTCTTCCCAATCCTTCTCGTCCAGTTTACCCCGCTCCTTGAATCCCAGTATGACATAGCCGTCCTCTGCGTAATAGACCTTATCGGGATAGGGTTTCTTGGCGGAAATTTCATAGAGCGCCCCACTCACTTCCTGCGAATAACCTATGTCCTTTATTGGTGATCCGGCAAGGATCATGCCCGTTTCGGAGAGTGTAAGGCCCGCCTCTTTCGTCACCTTTGCGATATCGGTGCCTGTCTTCAGGCGGTCGAGGATATCGAGGGCCCGCTTTTCGCATACCTTTTTGGCTTCTTTAGCGACGTAAACTTCCCTTACTTTCTTTTCCACTTCCCTGAGTTTGGGGATATAGGAGGGCTTTATCGAAACCTCGCCGAAGATGTAGTGGGCCTCGGCATCAGACAGGACGGGGGTAATCTCTTTTTCTCTCAGATCGAAGACCTCTTTTATAATGTCTCGGACCCCCGCGATTTCTTCGGGCGGATTGTAGGCCGGGAAAAATGGCGTCGTCTTGATAATCAGTTTGTTCTCTTTCGCATATGTCTCCAGGTTTTCTTCCTGGTAAATGATATCGTGGGCCTTTTCGGCCTCATCGAGGGCAACTCCCATCCCCTTTATGAGCTTTAATTGTAATATGATTTCTTCCTTCACCTCGGCCAGGGGGCGAACTTCATCTTCATCTTCACCCTTGCCGTCTTTGCGCTCCTTTGTGAACTCATCCTCGTGGTAGTTATAGTATTCTTCTATCAGTTCATCAGATACCTCCTCTGAACCTGCAAAATCCTTTCCCGGGAAGGGGATATATTTGACCTGAACCTTCTGGGGAATCCTGAAATCTTCTTCATGCTCCTTCAGGTATTTTCCCAGGTCCGATTCCGAGGGTTTGATGCCCGAGGTGAAGTCTTTCGTAGCTACCTTGATGTAGTTCGCATTTATCTTTTCATATTGGATCTTGTAGATATCGTGCACTTCTTTTTCGGAAACCTTTACGGACTCCTTGATGAGTCGTTCCAGTTTGCCTATCTTGAGCATTTTCTTGTGAGATGTCTCAAACTCTTCCGGCGTTATCCTGTTTTGGCGAAGTACACGCTCGTAGAGTGCCTTGTTGAATTTAGACTCTATCTGGAAGGAGGGGATTGAAAATATGTTGGTTTTGAACTCTTCATCGCTGACATCGAGCTTGAATTCGTCGGCCTTGCGGAGGAGTACTACCTGGTTTGTGAGATTATCGAAGGCCAGTTTCTTGGGGTTCAATTGCTTGAGCATATCGTCGGTAAGGTTTTCACCGTAGCGCTGTCGGTATGCATCTACAATCTTTTGATGTTCCTTTGAAAATTCGGCGTATGTAAGGCGTACCCCATCAATTACGGCAATAGTATCGGTCTGTTTCCTCCCCCTCATTGCTCCAAAATAGAAGACAAAGACTACAATGATAATACCCAGTATCACCTTCATTAGCCAACTTTTTGCGTGTTTTCGCATTAATTGCAGCATCTTATACGCTTTTACCCTCCAATCTAACAGGTGCAGTTTATTGTGTTGCATTAGTAGTATAGTCGCCGACAAAATGCAATAAAATTTTGTTTGATACGATCTGTGCCGGGGTCGCTATCAACGGTAATTGCCGGGGCATAGGGTTACTTAAATTATTTAATTGATTAGGGGATTGAAATAGGGTATAGAAAATCAAGTCTCTACGTTAAGGAGGATACTGTCTTGCTGTTCGATTATTTTCTGGGAAAGGTTTCCAATGATCTTGCCATCGATCTGGGAACGGCCAACACGCTTGTATGCATGAAGGGGAAAGGTGTTGTTTTGAGCGAGCCATCCGTTGTTGCCGTACATCGTGATTTGAGGGGGACAAAAAAGGTGCTGGCAGTCGGAACTGACGCAAAGAGAATGCTGGGGAAGACTCCAGGGAATATAGTGGCGATCAGGCCGATGAGAGACGGCGTAATAGCCGATTTTGAGATTACTGAGGCAATGCTCAGGCATTTTATACTGCGAATACACAACAGGAGGGCGCTGGTTCGTCCAAGGATTATTATATCTATACCTTCAGGCATTACACCCGTTGAGAGAAGGGCGGTAAAGGAGACGGCCGAGTCGGCAGGCGCCCGGGAGGTCTATCTTATAGAGGAGCCTATGGCAGCGGCTATAGGGGCGGGTCTCCCGATCACGGAACCGGTAAGTTCCATGGTTGTTGATATAGGCGGGGGGACTACGGAGGTGGCCGTTATTTCGCTTTCCGGTATTGTGTATGCAAAGTCGGTACGGGTTGCCGGCGATAAACTGGATGAGGCGATTGTTCAGTATATGAAAAGAAAGTACAGCCTTCTCATAGGCGAGCGGTCTGCAGAGGTGATCAAGACCACCATCGGGTGCGCTTATCCGGAGAACGAACTGAGAACAGTGGATGTTAAGGGAAGGGATATAATCTCAGGCATACCCAAGATTGTCGAGATCAATTCCGAGGAAGTGCGCGAGGCCATGGCCGAGCCGATAAGCGTTATTGTCGATACGATCAGGGATGCCCTGGAAAATGCTCCACCGGAACTTGCGGGTGATATTGTAGACAGAGGTATCGTATTGACGGGAGGCGGAGCCCTTCTGAGAAATATAGACGTCCTTTTGCGAGAAGAGACAGGACTTCCTATCACCATAGCCGATGATCCCCTTTCAACTGTTGCCAGGGGCGCAGGTATGGCCTTGGATGAGTTAGGCCTTCTTAAAGAAGTAACCATCCAATTGTAGGCTTAGCTTGTAGATTACTAATCCTCGAGAGGGTTGTGAGTCGATCAGCAGGGTTAGAGCAAACTTCAAACGCAAAAGTTGAAAATAGTGCAAAGTAAAACGTGTCTGTATGCTGTTGTAGGGCGTGCTCACAGGTTTTATCGATGCGTTTTGTGTCGGTTGTTTTACGACTATTATTGAGATGTGGTCTGATTGGGTGAGAGATGTCCTTTTCTAAAAGTCGCCGGAAACTGGCGGTAGCGATCATTCTTTTATTGATTGCAGTGGTGATGCTTACATTCTCGATTTTGAACCCATCGCAAAAGACCGGTATGTTCAGAAAATTGGTATTGGAGAGCATCGCCCCTCTGGAGAGTGTCATCAATACAACGTCCTCACGTATCGGTGGGGTATGGGGGAGATATATCTTTCTGGTCAACTTGGGAGAGGCAAATAGGGAACTGGTCGGAGAAAATGCCTTTCTCTCTCAAAAGATAAACGATTACCGCGAAATATATCTGGAATGTCTGCGTTTGAGAAGGCTTGTGGGATTGCAAGGAAAAATAAATTATCCCACCGTTGCCGCCAGGGTTGTGGGGAGAAAACAATCACCCCTCTTCGAGACCATACTGATCAATAAGGGAAATTCCGAAGGAATCACGGTCGATCTGCCCGTTCAGACTGTTAATGGTGTCTTAGGAAGGATAATAGAGGTTTCCTGGAATGTGTCGAAGGTACTCCTTCTGGTGGATTACAACAGTAATATTGATACACTGATTCAGCGAAGCAGGGCTCATGGTATTTTGCAGGGCTCCGGTGAGAAGGGATGTAAACTCAAGTATGTTCGGCGGACTGAGGATGTGAACGTTGGCGATGTGGTGGTTACTTCCGGTCTGGCCGGTGTTTTCCCCAAAGGGCTCGTTCTCGGTACCGTCGAGAGTGTGGAGAAGGAAGAGACGGGTCTCTTCCAGGAGATTCGGGTTTCGCCGGCGGCGGATGTGACGAGGATCGAAGAAGTCCTGGTAATATTAAGGGAAGAGGAGAATCAGGAATAATGTATTTCCTCTCTCTGTGGCTCTTTTCATTCTTGGTACTCATACTGCAGGTGACCCTTTTCGATTTGTTGTTCCACGGTAAAATAGCGCTTGAAATAACAATGATCCTGGTTATATACGCCGGCTTTCATCTGGATATAACGAGGGGGAGTGTTCTGGCCTTTATTATCGGTCTCTTTTACGATTCAATGGCGAGCATGGTCCCCGGTATTTTTGTTGTTGTCTACATGCTGATATTTTTTATTGCGAAGGTGATAGCCGACAAGGTCCGTGCAGAGAACGCTGTCTTCATAATGGGATTCACCTTTATGAGTACCTTCTTAGAGGGGATAGTAATATTCTTTGTCTATGAGGTCCTATTGGATATTAATTTATCCTACCTCTTATTTTTAAAAGTATTTTTCCCGCAGGCATTGATTGTGAGTGTTATCAGCCCCGTTGTCTTTTCCTTGTTTCGTCGAGTAGAGGTTTTGGTACGTGTTGGGGAATCAAAATAGTTTAAACAAACATGAACCGGGCAATTTCAGGAAAAGGCTCGATGTGCTGGTATGGCTGGTCATGTTTGCCTTTGCGCTCCTCGTCCTGCGTCTCTGGTATCTCCAGGTGATCAGTGGTGAAACCCTGAGGCAGCGATCGGAGAACAATCGGATTCGTGTTCAGGAGATAAAACCCTTGAGGGGATTGATCCTCGATGCCAAGGGGCGTATTCTTGTCGACAATCAACCCTCTTTCGATGTTTCAATCGTTCCCGAGGCAACGAAGGATATCAGGAAAGTTCTTAGGAAACTGGTAGAACTGAGTGTTCACAGCGACACCGATAATTATCAGAAGGCCGCTTTTCTTAAAACAGACAGGCCATTTGTGCCCGTTACACTGGAGAGGAATATAGGAAGAGACAAACTGGCAATAGTGGAGACAAACTCTTTGAATCTGCCGGGAGTCATCATCGATATCGTCCCTGTGAGAAAATATATCTACGGGCCGGTGATGGCGCATATTCTCGGTTATGTGGGCGAGGTCAGTAATTCCGAACTGGAAAAGGAATCCTATAGTCAGTATAAATCCGGCGATATAGTGGGTAAATATGGGATCGAGCGGTACCTCGATGAATATCTCCGTGGTAAAAGTGGTGGAGAACAGGTAGAGGTTAATGTCGATGGAAGGAAATTGAAAATTCTGGGGAAGGTTGACCCTGTCCCGGGGTATAATATTGTGCTCACCATTGACGCAGATCTTCAGAAGATTTCAAGGGATGCCTTTACCGGCAAAGAAGGCGTAGTTGCAGTAATGAACCCGCAAGATGGTTCCATACTGGCCATGGTGAGCAAGCCCTCTTTCGACCCGAATTTATTCAATCGGGGAATATCCGAGGATAATTGGACCAAACTTTCATCCGATCCCCTGTCGCCAATGCAGAACAGGGCAATTTCGGGTCAGTATCCACCGGGTTCTACCTACAAATTGATTGTGGCAGCGGCGGCGCTGGAGGAGGGGTTAATAACAAAAGACAAAACATTTTCCTGTGACGGTACATTCAAGATGGGAAACCGTACCTTCAGATGCTGGAAAAAGAGGGGGCACGGTGTCGTCGATCTCCACCGGGCCATTGTAGAATCTTGTGATGTCTATTTCTACAACCTGGGAGACTTATTGGGTGTGGATAAACTGGCCGAATATTCACGGAAATTCGGCCTGGGTTCGAAGACGGGCGTGATTCTCCCCAGTGAAAGGGGAGGTCTCGTCCCCACAAAGGAGTGGAAGGTGAGAAGGTTGAAGGAGCCCTGGCAGAAGGGAGAGACCACCTCTGTATCCATAGGGCAGGGATTTCTTCTGGTAACACCCCTCCAGTTGCTGAATGCCTATAGCACCATAGCCAACGGGGGGAGCCTCTATAAACCGAGAATTGTAAAGGAAATTAAAACGGCCACGGGTCAGATGATAAAGGAATTTCTTCCCGAAAAAAAAGCGGTCCTGCCTCTGAGCGGGGACAATATTGACATATTGCGAAAGGCACTCTGGGGAGTTGTCAACGAGGATCACGGCACCGGCAGGGCGTTGAGGAGGGCCGAGAGGGATGTTTCCGGTAAAACGGGGACGGCCCAGGTTATCAGAATGCCCGACGACGATGAAGATGTGAGTAAAGAAAAAGTCGCCTATAAATTCAAAGATCATGCCCTATTCGTCTGTTTTGCCCCCTATGACAGTCCCGAGATAGCCGTTGTAGTGATTGTGGAGCATGGCGGACATGGTGGATCTGTGGCAGCCCCCGTTGCCCGCAAGATTGTCGACTGGTATTTCCAGAATAAAAAAGGGGAAGCAGGGATTGATGGTGCTCTCGGATGAAGATTGATCGGAGATTATTTGTAAATTTTGATTGGGTCCTCCCGACCCTTGTATTGTCGATATGCTGTATCGGGCTTATGAATCTCTACAGCGTGGGCTACAATTTGCCCGATACGACCAGCACACCTTCTTATGTCAGGCAGGCCTACTGGATTTTTATAGGCCTTGTGATGATGCTTGTGGTTCTGAGCGTGGATTATCATTTTATCGTAAGGTATGCCTATGTACTCTATGCCGCCTCGGTATTGCTCCTCTTTGTCGTTTTATTGCACGGCAAGGTTGCCCAGGGTTCACAGCGGTGGTTGATGTTATGGGGCTTTTCTTTCCAGCCATCGGAATTGATTAAGTTAACGGTGATCATTGTCCTGGCACGGTTTTTTGGCGACAAAAATGTTACCCAAGAATGGGGCCTGAAGAATCTTGCAGCCCCATTGTTTATCCTTCTCCTTCCCTCTTTGTTGATTGTGATACAACCCGATCTCGGTACCACCCTTTTTCTGGGGATACTCTTTTTTTCCATTATCATACTTTTTAGAATAAAGAGGAGATTGATAAAATGCTTCGCCGTCTCAGGCGTTATCCTCATCCCCCTGGGCTGGTTTTTCATACAAGACTATCAGAGAAAGAGAATACTGACGTTCCTGAATCCTGAGATGGATCCTCTCGGTTCGGGATACCATATAATTCAGTCTATGATAGCCATAGGGTCGGGTGGTCTCTTGGGAAAGGGATATCTTAAGGGCACCCAGAGTCAGTTAAAATTTTTGCCGGAACAGCAGACTGACTTCGTGTTTTCAGTCTTTGCCGAAGAATGGGGATTTTTAGGGGTGTTAATCCTGATATTTTTATTTCTTGCGTTGATATTGTGGGGATTCAAAATTGCCCGACGTTCAAGAGACATGTCGGGGATGTTGATAGCCTATGGTGTCACCGTGTATATCTTCTGGGGCATATTTATTAACATCGGGATGGTTCTCGGCATCCTTCCCGTTGTTGGGATTCCCCTTCCCTTTCTGAGCTATGGAGGATCTTCGATGGTTGTCTTGATGATGGGCGTAGGATTGTTGATGAATGTCAGTATGAGAAGATTTGTGTTTCAGCCATGAAATGATGAAGACTTATGAGGAGGCTATAAAATATGAGCAAGATGAACGATGATGTTAAGGCTTTTTTAGGAAAGGGAGTAGAATTCAATGGAAAGTTGATTCTCAATGGGTCTGTAAGGATAGATGGCGAATTTAAGGGCGAGATACTGGGCAACGGCACATTGATAGTGGGAGAGAATGCCAATATAGATGCCGATATTGCCATCGATAACATCTTTATCTTCGGTGAGGTACGAGGCAACCTGGAAATACGGGAGACGGCGGAGATAGGTTCTACTGGCAAGTTTTCCGGTAATTTGAAGACTTCTGCCTTTATCGTCCAGGAGGGGGCCACCATAGAAGGGGATTGCAGAATGGGGTCTGAGCCCGTAATAATTGAGAAGATTGAGAAGAATGAGAAGAATGAGAAGAATGAGAAGGAGGATAAAGAAAACTAAAGTACACTAGCGGCCTGTTCCCCTGCGCGAAAGATTGTATTGTCATGTAAATTATGACCGATGGTAATTTGTCCCTAAAAAACACTTGACAATATTTGGGAGTTATGATTAGTCATAGACGATTTGTAAGAGGTTTCAGAAGTTGATCTCATCCGAAAAATTTGTGACTGTGCTGTTGACGTTGGGTATCGTAATCGCTTTTATAATGTGACCGGGTGATTTTTTATCTACACCCGGTTTTTTTTGAGTATGCATTAAGGGGGTAGGGGCAATGGTGGAATTAAATTCCACACTGGTAATCCAGATGGTCAATTTTTTCCTTTTGATCTTCTTACTTAATGTTTTTCTATACAAACCCATCTTAAAAATAATCCAAAAAAGAAATAACCTGATGAATAAATCTCGTGAAGAGACACTGTCGCTCCGTGAGGCCGTCGATAAGAAAGTGGCCGAATATGAGGAGAAACTTCACCAGGCTCGAATGGAGGCCATGAACCAGAGGGACCAGATCAAGGCGGAAGGCGTCAATGCCGCTGCCGCCGTTATCGAGGAGGCGAAGAACGAGGTTTCAACGATGGTGGAGGGATTCAGGGCGAAGCTGGAGAAAGAGAGAGAGGAAGCGAGAACAATCTTACGAGACCGAACGAAAGATATAGCCCTGGAGATATCTGAAAAGATTTTGGGGAGGGGGATGCAATGAAACGATTTCCCCTGGTAGTTTTCTTTCTCATTATCAGTTCGGCGATTGCCTACGCCAGTGGAGGGGGAGAAGCCGACGGTGGTGAAAAGATAATCAATTTTGGATGGAGGCTTTTAAACTTCGCAGTATTGATGGTCATCTTTTACAAGCTTTCGGCAAAGGCGGTAAAGAAATTTTTCGTGGGGGATCGTGAACTCATCAAGGTTTCCCTGGAGGAGGCGGAGCATGCGCAAGAGGAAGCCCAACAGAAATTAGATGAATGCACCGCCAGACTGGAGAAAGCCGCGGCCGAAATCGATGAAATGACGGATATGATAAAGGCCCAGGGATTGGAAGAGAAAAAAAAGATCATAGAGGATGCAAAACGGGCCGCCGAAAAGGTGAAGGAAGATGTCGGCTCTCGAATGGAGCAGGAATTTAACAGGGCTGTTAATCAGCTGAGGGCAGAGGCGTCTGGGTTGTCTGTGGAGATAGCCGAGGAGATTTTGAAAAAGAATACCAGAAAAGAAGATCATGAAAAAATGGTTCAGAATTTCCTGGATAGGATGGTGAGTCAAAATTGATAGGAAGCAACATTGCAAAACGATACGCCAGGGCCTTGTTTGAGATAGCGCGCGAAGAAAAGAGAATAGAGTCTATCTATGATGAGGTGAAGAGTTTTTCGTCCCTTCTTGAAGAAAATACCAACTTGATGGACTTTCTTGCAAATCCCGTTTTTGAACGGTCGGGCAAAAAGGAGGTTATATGCGAGATCTTCCAAAAGACCGGTATGTCCCTCATTACGTCCAATTTCCTTAAACTCCTGGTAGATAAAAAAAGGATTGATGTCTTGCCTCAGATTGAAATGTGCTACCAGCAGTACATGGATGACGTCCTTCACCGGGCGAGAGTCCATGTAAAGACGGCATTCGCCCTGTCCGAGGCGATTTTGGAGAAGATGAAGGGAAAACTGGAGAAGTATACGGGAAAGAATGTGGAGATGATTATCGATGAGGATTCATCACTGGTCGGCGGTGTTGTTGTGAGGGTCGGAGATATCCTTTATGATGGTAGTATCAAGACCCAGCTTGCGGGTATAAGGGAACTGATAAGAGAGGAGATTTAAAGGATGGAGGCAATCAGGGCAGAAGAAATTACTCAGATAATATCCAAGCAGATAAAGGATTATGAAAAGAAACTGGATGTTAGCGAAACGGGGACCGTGTTATCCGTGGGAGATGGTATTGCCAAGATCTATGGTGTGGAAAATGCGATGGCCATGGAACTTCTGGAGTTCCCCGGTGGTATATTGGGAATGGTTCTCAACCTTGAAAGGGACAATGTGGGTGTTGCCATTCTCGGTTATGATACGCACATAAAAGAGGGTGATACCGTCAAACGAACGGGACAAATCGCCCAGGTTCCCGTCGGCGAAGCCGTTCTGGGTCGTGTTCTTGACGCCACGGGGGCGCCTCTCGATGGTAAGGGACCCGTAGAAACTGATGAGTACAGACGGATAGAAATGGTAGCCCCCGGTGTTATCGACCGGCAACCCGTTAATGAGCCCATGTATACGGGTATCAAGGCCATCGACGCCATGACGCCCATAGGAAGAGGACAGCGGGAACTTATTATCGGAGACAGGCAGATAGGAAAAACGGCCATATGCATCGATGCCATTCTGAGGCAGAAGGATACGGGGGTTAAATGTATCTATGTAGCCATCGGCCAGAAAAAATCTACGGTTGCCCAGGTGGTCGAGGTGTTGAGAAAACATGACGCCATGGATTATACATGCGTTGTTTCCGCATGTGCCAGCGATCCCGGCACCCTTCAGTACATCTCTGCCTTTGCGGGATGCACTATCGGTGAATATTTCAGAGACAAGGGTGAAGACGCTCTTATTCTTTATGACGATTTGTCAAAGCAGGCCGTGGCCTATCGCCAGATATCACTTCTCCTGAGAAGGCCCCCCGGCCGCGAAGCCTATCCGGGAGATATCTTTTATAACCATTCGAGATTGCTGGAGAGGGCTGCCAGAATGAACGACAAACTGGGAGGGGGCTCTCTGACGGCACTTCCCATCATTGAAACGCAGGCGGGAGACGTTTCAGCATTTATTCCCACCAATGTTATATCCATTACCGATGGCCAGGTCTATCTTGAACCAAACCTTTTCTACTCCGGTGTGAGACCTGCCATCAACGTAGGACTCTCCGTTTCCCGGGTCGGCGGCGCTGCCCAGGTGAAGGCAATGAAACAGGTTGCGGGAACCCTGAAACTTGATCTGGCTCAGTACAGGGAACTGGCCGCCTTTGCCCAATTCGGAAGTGACCTCGACAAGGCGACGCAGGCACAGTTGAACAGGGGAATCAGGCTCGTTGAATTGTTGAAACAACCGCAGTACAGGCCCATGTCTCTGCCGGAGGAAGTACTTGTTCTTTTTGCCGGTGTCAGGGGATTCGTAGATAAATATCCAGTGGAGCGCTTAAAAGATTATGAAGTTCAGCTCCTCAGTTTTGTCGGGAGTAAATACCCCGATCTGATGAAAGAGATAGATGAGAAGCAGGAAATAACGAGCGATCTGGATAAGAAGATGAAGGACACATTGACCGAATTTGATTCTGTCTTCGGTACCGAGTAAGCGGATCACAGAGGGAGTTTGTAAATGGGCGCGGCATTAAGCGACATAAAGAGGAAAGTCAAAGCTGTAGAGAAGACAAAGCAGATTACCAAGGCAATGAATATGGTAGCTGCCGCGAAGCTTAAATCTGCTCAATTGAAAATGGAAAACTTCAGGCCTTATGCAATGCAGCTCCGTAAAGTGATGGAAGACCTTTCCCAGAGAGTGGATACGAGGGTACACCCACTCCTTTCCGTACGGGAGGCCCGGAAGATACGGGTCGTTGTTATGACATCGGACAAAGGGCTTTGCGGTGGCTTCAATTCGAATGTCATCAGAAAAGCGGAAGGCTTTATAGCAAAAGAGAAGAAAGAGGGTAGAGAGGTTTCCCTTATTTCTGTTGGTAAGAAGGGGAGAGATTATTTTAAAAAGAGGGAACATGTCATTGCCGAATATGTAGATTTTTCCAAACAAGAAGGCGTCAGCACGGCCCTTGATATTCTGGGAGACGCCATCCCCTCTTTCATCGAAGAAGAGTGTGATGCCCTCTATCTCGTCTACAGTGAGTTCAAAAATCTCGGTTCACAGAGACCCGATATCCTGCGACTGCTGCCCCTGTCATCCATGGAGGCTGATGAAGAAAAGATAAAGAAGGCGGACTATGTTTACGAACCGACGGAGGAAGAACTCCTCGATCACCTCGTTCCCCTCTATCTGAGATCCCTGATCTTGAAGGGGCTGCTGGAGACGACGGCGGGCGAGCATGGCGCTAGAATGGTGGCAATGGATAATGCGACCAAAAATTGTGATGAACTGGTTGACAGTCTTACACTCATGTATAACAAGGCCAGACAGGCGGCCATTACGAATGAGTTGATGGATATAGTGGGTGGTACAGAGGCCTTAGCAAAGGGATAATTGTTCAATTATGCTGTATATAGACAGATACTCAAGAAAATTTTAAGGAGATGGGGATGAATACAGGTAGGATTGTACAGGTGATCGGACCCGTAGTCGATGTTGAGTTTGATGAGGGGAAACTCCCCAGTATTCTGAATGCCGTAACTATTTCGAATCCGACGATTAATGATGAGGCAGGCAATCTGGTTGTAGAGGTAGCGCAGCATCTCGGCGATAATGTGGTTAGATGCATAGCCATGGATATAACGGATGGACTGGTACGGGGTATGGAGGCGAAAGACACGGGAGATCCGATCATGGTGCCCGTGGGAAAAGAGTGTCTTGGAAGAATCATGAATGTTATCGGCAGACCCGTTGACGGGCTCGGTCCCATCGATATGAAAAAGACGGCGCCCATTCACCGGGAGGCGCCCTCATTTATGGAACAGGATACATCGGTCCACGTCCTTGAAACGGGCGTAAAGGTTATCGACCTCCTCGTTCCCTTTCCCCGGGGCGGTAAAATGGGCATGTTTGGTGGCGCCGGTGTGGGAAAAACCGTCGTTATGATGGAGATGATTCATAACATCGCCATGCACCACGGAGGAATATCGGTATTTGCCGGCGTCGGTGAACGAACGAGAGAGGGGAACGACCTCTATCTCGAAATGAAGGAATCGGGAGTTATCGCTCAGGCGGCGCTCATATATGGTCAGATGACGGAACCTCCGGGAGCGAGGGCGCGGGTGGCACTCACTGCGCTTGCGGCGGCCGAGTATTTCAGAGATGAAGAGGGACAGGACGTGCTTCTCTTCGTCGATAATATATTCAGATTTACGCAGGCAGGTTCCGAAGTCTCGGCGCTCCTCGGCAGAATGCCCTCGGCAGTGGGTTATCAGCCGACGCTGGCGACAGAGCTGGGAGAGCTTCAGGAAAGAATCACATCGACGGACAAGGGTTCCATTACCTCCGTTCAGTGTGTCTACGTTCCCGCCGATGACCTGACAGACCCGGCACCGGCAACGACCTTTGCCCATCTCGATGGAACTGTTGTTCTGTCACGAGCCCTGACGGAACTGGGAATCTATCCCGCCGTCGATCCCCTCGATTCAACGTCACGTATCCTGGATCCCAATGTACTGGGTGAGGAACATTATCAGGTGTCGAGAGATGTCCAGATAATCCTTCAAAAGTATAAGGATCTGCAGGATATTATAGCCATTCTCGGCATGGATGAGCTTTCCGAGGAAGACAAACTGACCGTGGGAAGGGCGCGAAAGGTCCAGAGATTCCTGTCTCAGCCATTCTTCGTTGCCGCCCAGTTTACCGGCATAGAGGGCAAGTTTGTATCAGTTCCCGATACTGTCAAAGGCTTTAAGGAAATCCTCGAAGGGAAGCATGATGACCTCCCCGAGCAGGCCTTTTATATGGTCGGGGGAATTGAAGAAGCCGTAGAGAAGGCCAGAAAACTGGTGGCGGAATAATCAGGCGGAGGGTTAAACGATGGCAGATGAACTGATGCTGGAGATTGTAACACCGGAGAAACTGGTCTTTCGTGATGTTGTGGAGGAGGTAACGATCCCCGGCAGCGAGGGGGAATTCGGTGTGTTTCTTGGCCACGAACCGCTTTTGAGTATGGTCAAGATTGGTGAACTCAATTTTACCAAAAATAATAAGAAGACATATTATGTTGCCGATGCCGGTTATGCCGAGGTGACTGAGACTACGGTAACGGTTATAATGGAGTCCGCTCTGAGGTCCGATATCATCGATAAAGATGAGACCAAAGGGGAACGGGACGAGGTGGAATCACGGCTGGCCCAAATGAGCAAGGATGATCCCGAGTATGAGAAAACGACGGGCATTCTTGAGAGGGCGGAGACAAGGCTGAAAGTGGCGGAAAAGATATAGTACATTCACGTGGTGTTTGCTGAAGGGGTGGCCTGTTTAGAATGAAGCCAAGGATGTAAACCGACTTGGCTTTTTTATCGTTTAAAAAAGAGGAGCTGTTGTATGGCGAATGTAAAGAGAATTATGTCGGGTGTGTTTGTTCTTTTTCTATGGGTTCTTGTGTGTGCGGAACCGTCGCTGGCGAGCAGCGCCACTACGGGCGCCCACAGCGGCCCCAGCATCGGAACAATACTGCCGGTATGGTCGATAATTCCTTTTGCGGGGATTTTATTATCTATAGCACTGTGTCCCCTTCTGGTCCCCCATTTCTGGCACAATCACTTTGGCAAGTTGTCCGCTTTCTGGGCGATAGCTTTTGCCGTGCCCTTTCTCTTCGTCTATCATGGTGTGGCCTTATATGAAATTATCCACATCTATCTGATTGACTACTTTCCCTTCATCATACTCCTGTTGGGACTCTTTACCATTGCCGGCGGGATTGTGGTTCGCGGTTCAATAAAGGGCACACCCCTCCTGAATACGATCATGCTTCTCATCGGGACAATACTGGCGTCATGTGTGGGCACGACGGGGGCGGCCATGATTATGATACGCCCCGTTTTGCGTGCCAATAAAAACAGGCTTAAAAAGGTGCATGTCATATGCTTCTTCATATTCCTCGTGGCGAATATCGGGGGTTCACTTACGCCACTGGGCGATCCGCCATTATTCCTGGGATTTATACATAATGTCCCCTTCTTCTGGGTTACCACGGGAATCTTTCCCCACATGCTCGTAACATCGTTTATTTTACTGGTGGTATTTTTCTTTCTCGATACCTTTTATTACAGGAAGGAAAAGGATCAGGGCCATACACAGGAGGATGAGCCGGAAGAAGAAAAGGTCCCGCTGAAAATCGAAGGGCTCTATAACTTTCTCCTCCTGGGCGGTGTGATAGGTCTGGTTCTGATGAGCGGATACTGGAAGGCGGGGCAATTTAACGTGCTGGGTGTGCATATTCAATATCAGAATCTTTTAAGGGATATCGGCATATTATTACTGGGCGTCATCTCTCTTGTCGTAACTTCCAAAAGTCTTCGCGAGGCAAATGAATTCAGCTGGTTTCCCATAGTCGAAGTGGCAAAGCTCTTTGCAGGCATATTTATGACTATTATTCCCGCTCTGGCAATTTTAAAAGCGGGAAGTACGGGTGCACTGGCAGGATTGGTCGAACTGGTAAAAGACCCCTATCATTATTTCTGGGTAACGGGAGCCCTCTCTTCATTCCTCGACAATGCACCCACGTACCTGACCTTCTTCAACCTGGCACTGGGGAAACTGGGTCTCAGCGAGGCCGGCGTTCCTGCCGCACTGGCTGCAAATGCGGTGACGGCAAATCCAGCATTTATCAGTTACCTGAAGGCAATTTCGGCGGGTGCCGTATTCATGGGGGCAAATACCTATATAGGGAATGCCCCGAACTTTATGGTCAAATCCATTGCCGAAGAGGCGGGCATTAACATGCCCAGCTTCTTCGGGTATATGATAAAATATTCAATACCCATTTTGATCCCTATCTTTATTATAGTGACGTTCATTTTCTTTTAGTAAGGTAGAAATTGGTTTCCTTGGAAAGCAATTTCGTGACCGCATTAGTAAGATAGAATTGGTTTTCTATTAGAAAACCAATTCGTTATCGCACTTATCCCCTTCAGCGGGACTTATCCCCTTTATGGGGGCTGGGATGCCGATATAGATAGGGACAGGGCAAACAGATTATTGATAATGAGGGAGACAATTACATATGAATAAGAGTTACTACGAGGTAATAGTTGAAGGGTCCTATGAGCTTATCAAGGGATTTGTTCTCGGCTTTATGGAAGGAAGAGAGATCAGGGGCGAGGCCACATTTGAAGAGGAACAGCATATAAAAGTTGATGGAACATTGGCACAACTCATAAGACTGTCGGGGATTAAGGGAAAGAGGGTCCATATCATCGTCGGAGCCGGATTCTACAAGCTTGTCAATGATGCATTCAAGAATGTAAAGGAGAGGATGGACCTGAAGGTCGTATCGGTGAGAGAGATAACCGATGCCTACTTCGCTTTTCATTACAAGGCCTTTACAAAGGAACTGGGAGGTGAATTACAGGGTCTCTTTGCCGCATTGCCCGAGGGCCTGAAAATTGTCGGGGACTATGCACCCAAGGAGTCTCTTGAGCCTGAAGGCAAGGGAATAGAGGCATACGCGCCATTGCATGCCTATGCATTAAGCGCAAAGGGTGAGATACACGGCCCCGCCAGGGAGGCGCTCGAT
Source organism: uncultured Syntrophaceae bacterium (assembly GCA_964394725.1). GTDB lineage: Bacteria > Desulfobacterota > Syntrophia > Syntrophales > UBA2210 > JAFGPZ01. The sequence goes on along the minus strand of CAYMYS010000007.1, from coordinate 36,268 downwards.
TTTTACAGAAAGCTCGAACGCTATGATATGGTGGAGCTGGGCGACATTAAACTGAAATACGCCGACTGATAGTAAGATAGTCGACACCACTGGGCGGTATCCAAATAAGACAGTCCCCGTCACGGAGTTATTCTGTGACGGGGACTTTTTTTCGATGATATATCTCAATCGGAATCACAGTTCCATAACGATCAAGAATTTGCCCGAAATTGTTCCTTGATATCGGGCATGTGGTTTTCCTTTCTTTCGCCTTTCTTTGTTCGGTTTTTTATAATATAGTTCCCCTGTTTTTGTCAAAAGCTAAAATGCACTACTGCCATGCATTCGACTCATGATCTTATTTCACCTGAGAGAGATCTCTTTTTTCTGCCATCAGACGGTGGATGGCCGTAATGTTAGTCAGAACTGCAAGAATGACCAGTGTCGTTATGATGATACAGTTGGGATAGTGGGGAAAATATATCCCCAGCGGTGTATTGAGAAGCGATCCCAGCGCCAGTACTATCAATCGTTCGGGGCGTTGCATAAGGCCTATGACCTTTGTACTGCCCAGGGATTCGGCGCGGGCCTTTACGTAGCTCACCATGATTGACCCCATGAGGGCTACAATCACTACATAAAACATCCACTCCCCTCGAAAATGTATCATGAGACCGGTAAATACGAAAAATTCTGCATACCGATCCACTGTTGAATCCAGGAGGGCGCCGAATCTGTTTGACCGTCCGGTGATACGGGCGATCGTGCCGTCGAGTGTATCGGTAAACCCGGAGAGCAGGAGGAATAGACCCCCCGCAAAAAAATAACCTATACCGTAAAAGAGGGCAGAGATAAGGGATAGACCGAGTGAGAAAAGAGACACAAAATTGGGGGTCACGCCTTTCTCAGCCAATGGACTGACGATTATTTCCAGAATGCCGTAGTATCTTTTTATAAACCTTTCTCGCATATTCATCATACATCCCCAGGGTCTTTTGCTCCCTTTCATACTATTGTTTTGTTCTTCAAAGATAGCAAAAAGTATCACAGCCGTCCAACCAAAACACTTATAAAGGTGGCGACTGGTTTGTTTTGTGCTAAGAATTATGTCCAAAGAGGGGCGGGGAGGGTGATCGGAATTTTTATAGTTTTCATTTTGTTGGTTTTGCCGTATAACAAGCAACCACTGTAACAAAATCAATCATTTGTGTGCTCTCAAGGTAAAATAATTTCGACTGGAGAAATATTTTGCTGCCACAGGAGACTTCCAAGACGCCGAAAATAGGTACATTAACTTCCAAGAAAATCCTTGATGCCTGCAGTAATGGGATCCTTGTCACTAATGCCGCAGGCTATGTGGTGGCTGTCAACGAGCAGGCCGAAAATATCCTGACAATTCCAGAGTTTGACAACAAACATAATATCGGTTCCTACATTTGAGACATCCTTTCCATGACCGGTCCTCTGGTGATCAAATGCCTTGAGACGGGGGATCCTCAACTGGGAAAACACATCCTCGGTAAAAGCATCAGCCTCGTTGTAAATATCACCCCCAACATGGCGCATGGGTGGATAGAGTGTGCCGTATGCAACTTTCAGGGGATGAAAGAATTTGAACTGTCGGAAAGGTGTTCGATTCATAGAGGTATAATATTCCAATCGTTATTGTCTCCACGGTGTGGCGGGAATGAATACATGAAGAGAGGAGTTAGGTGATGCATGGATTTTTTGGAAGAATATTAAAGATCGATCTGAGCAGGAAAAAGTATGCCGTCGAAGCGGTCCAAGACCAGATATTCGAAAAATACCTTGGCGGAAAGGGCTTCGCTTCCTATCTGTTGTCCGAGTTCAATCCTCCCGGGGTCGATCCCATGGATCCTGCCAATTGTCTCATTTTTGCCACCGGTCCCATTACCGGAAGCAGTATCTGGGGCTCCTGTCGCTATGGTGTCTTTACCAAGTCGCCGCAGACGGGATTTTACTCCGAGTCCTATGCCGGAGGAAAGGTGCCCGAGGCAATAGACTCCACCGGGTACGATGCCATAGTGATCAGGGGGAGGAGTGCAGAGCCGATGGTCCTTGCGGTATATCCGGAACGTGTGGAATTTCACGATGCCGGTGACATCTGGGGTATGGAAACCTACGAGACTGAAGATGAGGTGGCTAAGAGATTCGGCGGTTTTGATGAGGGGTTCAAGAAACCCGGTGCCGTTGTGATCGGTCCTGCCGCTGAAAATGGCGTCTGTTTTTCCGTTATAGAAAATGACTACTGGCGTTCTGCCGGCAGGACGGGTGCGGGCACTGTCATGGGTTCCAAAAAGCTCAAGGCGATACTCTTTCAAGGAGATAGAAAGCGCGAACTCTACGACGAGGCGGCTGTCAAGAAGATTTCCAAACAGCTGGCCCGGGAGGGGAAGGATAACCCCGGTGTCAAGGCATATAAGGCTATGGGGACCACACAGATGGTGAAGATTCTGAATAATGCCAATGCCTTTCCTACACGCTACTGGAGTCTGGGGAAATATGATCAGTGGGAAAAGATCAGCGCCGAGGCCCTCCATGAGCAGTGCGACGTGAAGCCCCATGCATGCCTCAAGTGTTTCATGGCCTGCGGCCGCATGACTACTGTCAAGGAGAGTCGCCATAAAGGGTTACTGATCGAGGGCCCCGAATATGAGACGATTTACACCTTCGGCGGGCTCTGCCTCATCGACAGCATAGAGGAGATAGCCTATCTCAATGACATCTGTGATCGTCTGGGCATGGATACCATGTCGGCGGGAAACCTCCGTGCCTTTACCATTGAGGCGGCCAGAAGGGGAAAAGTGGATTACAAGATCGATTATGGAGATGTCGATGCTATTGCCGGATTGCTTGGAAAAATTGCCAGGCGTGAGGATATTGGTGATGTCCTGGCCTGGGGCATTACATATGCCGCTTCACAGTGGGATTTGGAGGATATAGCCGTCCATGTGAAGGGTCTGGAACCTGCCGGATACGATCCCCGTGTACTGAAGGGGATGGCGCTGGGCTATGCCACCTCTGATCGAGGGGCTTGTCATCTGAGGGCTACCTTTTATAAGGCTGAACTGAGCGGTATGATAGACAAGGATCAAATCGAGGGGAAGGCGGAACTCTTCATTGACTTCGAGAATCGCCTGCTCCTCTTCGATACACTTATCTTCTGTCGTTTCTACAGAGATCTCTATACCTGGGAACGGATGGGTGAGATAATTACGGCCGTGACGGGGATGAATGGGGAGAAGAATGTTCTGCAGGAAAAGGCAGCCTCCATTGCAACGCTGATTCGAAAATTCAACCTACGAGAGGGACTGAGACCTGAAGATGATCGTCTCTCAAAGGGCCTCTATCGAAAGCTTCAGGATACGGGCATTAGTATAACAGAGGGGGAACTGGCATATATGGTGAAAGACTACTATCACCTCCACGGGTGGAATGAGGAGGGACGTCCCCTGCCATAACAATGGATGAGATTTCCGGTGTGGTGTTTTGTCGTTTTCCCCGGGCTCGATGTTTCGAAAGTTGCCGTAGAAGAAGATATCTGGTATAGAAAGCTCGATTATACACACTTAAAAGGAGAAGGTCCAAGATGGAAGACTTTATTAAGAGATGTGAAGCTCATAATCCGGGTGAACCTGAGTTTTTACAGGCGGTGACGGAGGTGGTGGAGTCCGTCAAGCCTGTCCTAGACAGACATCCGGAATATGTTCAAGCTAAGATCCTGGATAGGATGGTTGAGCCGGAACGGCTCGTTATGTTTCGTGTTCCCTGGGTGGACGATAGTGGAGAGATCCAGATAAACAGGGGATACCGGATACAGGTGAACAGTGCCATCGGCCCCTACAAGGGCGGTTTTAGATTTCATCCATCTGTTAATGTAAGTATTCTGAAATTTCTTGGGTTTGAGCAGACCTTCAAGAATGCCCTGACGACGCTCCCCATGGGCGGAGCAAAGGGTGGATCCAGTTTTGATCCCAAGGGGAAATCCGACATGGAGGTCATGCGGTTTTGTCAGAGTTTCATGGCGGAACTATTCAGGCATATAGGACCCAACACTGATGTTCCTGCCGGGGATATAGGCGTTGGTGCCAGAGAGATAGGCTATCTCTTTGGGATGTACAAGAAACTGAGAAATGAGTTCAGCGGAGTGTTGACGGGGAAGGGTCTCACCTGGGGAGGCAGTTTGATACGTCCCGAGTCGACTGGATATGGGTGCATATATTTTGCGTCGGAGATGCTTGCCCTTAAGGGCGAAACATTGGAAGGGAAGGTGTGCCTCATATCGGGGTCGGGGAACGTTGCCCAGTATGCCCTGGAGAAGGTGATTGAGCTGGGCGGTAAGGTAGTAACGCTGTCCGATTCATCGGGATACATCTATGACGAGGGCGGTATAGACAGGGGAAAACTTAATTATGTCTTTCATCTCAAGAATGTGAGAAGGGGCCGTATAAAGGAATATGGCGAGAAATATCCGGAGGCGGTGTACACACCGCTGGATACGGGCATGGATTACAATTCCCTGTGGGATCACAAAGCCGATTGCGCATTTCCCTGTGCCACGCAGAACGAGATAAACGGCACAGATGCCCGTAATCTGGTAAAAAACGGTGTCCGGCTGGTGGCTGAAGGTGCCAATATGCCCACCGTTCCCGAGGGGATAGAGGTCTTTTCGGACAGCGATATATTATATGCGCCGGGCAAGGCGGCCAACGCCGGTGGCGTCAGTGTCTCCGGCCTGGAAATGACCCAGAACAGCATGCGATTGAGCTGGTCTCGTGGCGAGGTGGATGACTATCTTAAGAAGATCATGAAGAACATTCATACAGCCTGTGTCACAGCGGCCGAAGAGTATGGGACACCCGGTAATTATGTGGATGGTGCGAACATCGCCGCTTTTGTCAAGGTTGCCGAAGCGATGATGGCTCAGGGCATAGTATAGTGTAGAACGAATGAGGGGATCAAAGGCCTTCGACTTCTGTGGAACTCCTGCCGACTATCTTTTCGTAGGCCACTGGATCGGTATCTGATTCTGTGTTGATAAGGAGTATCCTTTCGTCGGGTTTCAAGAATGTGCCCCCTTTCTCACGATGAATTGCCAGGAGCGCGGCAAGTCCCGCCGCTCCCGATTCACCGGAGACAAGGCCCTCTCGTGCCAGGAGCCTCATTGCCTCTACGGTAAAGGTGTCATCGATCGAGACAAATGCCGTAAAGCGATTCCGAATCAGGGGCCATGCAGTGCGGGAGGGTGTTTCACAATTCAGTCCCGCCATAATTGTCCTTCCTCCCGATGCTACCGAATGGGGAATATCATTGCCCTTTTCTGCGGAATGAAGGAGACATGCCGACTCGGTGGGTTCTACCGAAACAAGGGCAGGGCCCTTTTCGGCATCGGGGAAAAAAAGCGCTGCAGCCGATGCGAAGGCGCCCACGCCCGACTGGATGAATATGGTATCAGGCGGTTTTTCACCCCTTTCTCTTGACTGCATTAAAACCTCTTTGAATAGAGTAAGATATCCTTCCTGTATGTAGCGGGGTATTGTCATGTACCCGGGATATCCCACATCCGCCACGACGATAACATCCTGTTCCTTTCCCTTTTCGGCGGCCCTTTTGACCGCCTCATCATATCCTCCTTTTACGACAATGACCTCGGCCCCTTCCGATTCAATGGCATTGATTCTTGCAGGAACAGTACCATGAGGCATAAAGACGATAGATGGCCTTTCGAGGAGCCCTGCAATCCAGGCGACGGCGCGTCCATGGTTGCCGTCGGTGGCGCAGCAGAAGGTCACGCCGCCTGCCAGTGACCGCCCCCTTTCAGTCAGAAATTCTTCCGCTTTGAGGGAGCCTCCGCTTCGATCTTTCAGTATGCGATACACTGCATAGGAGGCCCCCAGTGCTTTGAATGCCTTAAGGCCGAAGCGATTACCCTCATCCTTGATGTAGAGCCGTTTTATGCCTAACTCCGCCGCCACAGTATCGAGCGATATGAGCGGCGAAGGACTGTAACGGGGAAGGGACTGGTGAAATCGCACAACGTCACCTATCTTGTTTTGAGAAGATGCCCTGATCGTTGAAGGACTGGGGTTAAAAAATATTTTCATTATCTTCCTTCCCTCTCTTCATATATGGAATATTCCTGGAAAGCTCCACTATACTTGAAGATTTTTGGAATAGACTTCCTAACAGACCGCTTTTACTATAGGAAAGGGATATGGTTGAGTCAACGTATTTTTTCCTGTAACGGGAAAGTCCCTCTTTTTTGCAACTGTCGAGACAATCGCCGCACATGATGCAATCGGCGTTGCTAACAATGGCATATTCATCTATTGCCTGCGATGTGCAGACGTTGCTGCAGGTTCGACATTTCACACAGTTTTCGTTTTTTCCGATGATAGATGCGCCGGGCAGTCTGTTTATCCAGCCCAAGACGAGTCCGACGGGACAGACGGCGCGGCAGAAGGGTCTGTAAACGAAAAGGGAACTGATTAAAAGAATGCCCAGGAGTATCCAACCTGCCCTGTAGTAAGATGAAAGATTGAAGGCCGCCTTGAAGGGATCGATGTGGCTGAAAAGTATATCTCTTGTTGTTATCAACTGAACGATGAGGGCGGTAGAAAGTATATACCGTGTCCAGCGCATGATCGACTGTGCTCGCTGACTCCTCAGGACCTCAATTTTTTTGGAACTGTAAATAAATTCCTGCAGGGCGCCGAGATGGCAGATCCAGCCGCACCAGACGCGTCCGAAGAGATATGTGGTCACGACGATTCCGACGAACCACACTATGGTGTGAATCTTGAATTCTTCGCCCAGCACCGCTAAGATAAAGTTCTGAAAACTTGAGATAGGGCAGGGACAACCACCATGTATAAACCCCAATATGACAAGCAAACCCATAAGAAATAGTGGGCGCGTCGGACGGGTTTGTTTGAACCGGATTAATATCCCTGCGAGTATAGTGAAGAGGAGTGCCCCTATCGGGTATTTGTACTTTTCGAAGGTTTCCGATTCATTGCTTTTGTGTGTATCGATGGATTCAGAAAATTCCGACATGGCAACGGACTTCGTCGTCTCGACCGTATCGAGGGGTAAAAAGTCCGGTTCTTGTCCCAGGGCGGTTCCCTGAATCAGGACCCAGGAGATCACGATAATCAAGGCCATGATCCCCCGGTATCCCGATATTATCTTAATCAATGTACCTGTCATAATATTTGCTCGGATATTCCGTTGCGGCAGTCGATAAAACCGTTTTAGGCTGCCAGATTCAACTTTAAATAGTCGGAGCCGCCTTCCTTGCTGCAGGTCCTCTTTGTATGAAAGATCGCTTCACTGCTTTCACTGGCAGTAATCTCGACCTTGACCAGCCGCTCGAAGTGATTGTTCGATACCTCGGTCCACTTCGTAGCGCCCAGAATATCCATTCCTTGAGTCTGAAATTCTGTGGCATCGATATCTTCAGGGCAGTTTCTATGGGTCAGAAATACATCGACCTTCAAGATGACTATATCGCCCGTCTTGTAGCTTGTGCTGGATTCACCGTGGATTGTTACATCAATTTCACAGGCCGGCACTCCCGTTGGATAAAAGGAGAAAATCAGTATTACTGAAAAGATGAGTGCTGTTACTATGAGTGGTTTGCTTGAAGATTTCATTTCATTGTCTCCTTACGCACATAACAAGATATGGGGTCCCCGGAAGGACCGGGGATGCCTATACTGCTTATCTTTTACATATTATGTTGTGGTCTTTCCTATCTTTTTTGATTGTTATGTTCGCAAGTCTCATGCCATAATGAAAAAGCAGATCAGTTATATGGGCAACGTGCTGTATTATTTGAATATATGTGTGTGTTGGAGACATGGCAGGTGCCCGGCTTTGAGCAGGTCCCGTGTGATGTGGTTAATAAGTATCCAAAATTGGTGAGATCGCGGCGGAGCATGGATACATAGTATCCATGCGATGATGGCGTGCGAATTGGGGGTATTAGGGGGTATTGGAATGAACCTTCGATGGGTTTTTGACATAAAAAAAGGCATCCCGTCATGGTAAGACGACATGCCTCGTGACAGCGTTACTGATGTTTTAAGCCTTGGTGACGTTTGTTGCTGTCGGCCCCCGTTCACCCTCTTCCATTTCAAAGTTAATCCGGTCGCCCTCAGTTAAGGTCTTGAATCCGAGTGTATTGATGGAACTGTAGTGCACAAATAAATCCGGGCTTCCCTCTTGCTCTATGAAGCCATACCCCTTCTTGTCGCTGAACCATTATTACAATCCCTTCTGCCAAAATGACTCTCTCCTTTCAAGTGTCTATTCTAACGCCATCATTTCCCATGATGGCAAAAATATTTTTATAAATCAGACAGACGACCACAATTTTTGCGCCATTGAGATAGGAAAGAACTATAACTCTGAAGATATGATCTTCCAAGACGTCATACCTGTTCCGGCAATGTGCCCGAGCAGTTGGAATCACTACAATGAAACCGGTTACATGATTCTATACTGACTTCGTTTTGTCAAGTATAATTTAATATTTAAAATATATATGTAAGTAATCTCGTTAGATAAGGATATACAAAGTACAATCCAAAGTGATGAACTTCATTGTTTGAAAAAGGCAACTATTGATGATTCGGCAAAAAGTTATTTTTCTCGTTTGAAGACCATTTTGGGGATGCTTTCAGAGCTTGGCTAAAAATTTAAAACTCGTGCTAAAGCACTCAAACAGTTAGATTTTCTTAACGCCAATCACCGAAAGCATCTTTTTCCCAAAATGATCAAATTCGCTCGAAAAAGACTTTTTGCCAGGGTGTCAACTATTGATAAAGTGAAGAGCGTGTCCCTATAGTGAATTTCTTAAATCAGAAAAACTTACTTTTCGTTATTCTCCCCTTTTCGCCTTTGGTTTGAGGGCTAATATAAGTATGGAAGCAATGATGAGCATGACGAGATTAAATCGCCATGCGTAATCATAAGAGGAAAAGGTGTCATAGATTAATCCGCCGAGAACGGGTCCAAGGGCTCCACCAATGCCGGCAACAAAGAATGTGAGGAGTCCGTACGTCGATCCGAGAATATTCCTGCCAAACCTGTCTGATGCAATGACAGGCATCAAAGTTGCGGTAGACGCGTAGCCAAAGCCAAAGGTGAAGGCAAATGCATATAACATTGTCAGTGATGAATCCATATAAAGGAGTAGAACCATTCCGGCAGCCATGAGCAGCGAGCCAAGAGATGCGGCATATTTGGGGTCCCTGATGCGGTCGCATAGCCAGCCGAAGAAAAATCGTCCACAGAGACTTGCAATACCGATAATTCCGAGAGAGGATGCCGCCGCAACTTTTTCAATGTTGTTATTGACTGAAAAGCTTACCACATGGACGAAAACCATTAATTCTGCTACTGCGCCGATGCCGAAACAAAAAGAGGTAATCCAGAAAGCCGGGTTTTTCAAAACATCCGACACAAGGACGTCAGGCTCTGTGTTAAGGGGGAGGGTATTTTTAAGCCCCCCATTACGTGTTCCTTCCCATCGGGCAAAAGTCCATAATCTTCGGGTTTCGATCTTTTCATGAGCGTTTGAGATATAAGAAGAGCTGAAAAAAGGAGGACTACGCCGAAAAAAACAAAGCCCTTGGACCAGTGATAGTTTTTTACGATATAGCCTGCTATGGGAGTGAATATCATCGTTCCTACAGCGATCCCCATGGTGGTAATACCGACAGCCATTCCCTTTCTTTCAACAAACCACTTGCCCACGGAAGAACTGGTTACCACTACCCCCATACAGGCCGATCCGAGACCGCATAAGATTCCATAGGACAGGAAGAATTGTATTGGTGTTTGTACCAGACTTGTCAGGAAGAAACCCAGTGAGGCCGTAATCGCACCGATCATAACAATCCATTTTGGTGCCATTCTATCAACTAGCCTGCCGCTGAGTATGCCCCCTGTAGCGTACATCAGCATATTGATAGATGCTCCGAGGGAGATGATGGACATGGGCCAGTGATATTCGGCAAACATGGGTTTAACGAAGATACCGAAAGAGTATCTGGTACCATATGTCAGACCCAGCAGTAAAAATCCTCCTAAAACCACATACCATCCCCAAAATATCTTTGTACGATCGGTCACAATAACATTCTCTTTCTGCTCTTTGCTGGGTTTTCATAAAAGAGAACCCGGCGTACTTGTTCATGTTTCTACTGTCGGTGCAGGGCTGTAAAACAATCTCAGGCGCGGGCATCTGAAGGTGCAAAACAACAAGAGTCATACCCATCAACAGATCGCAGATCCCTCGGCCTTTGCACAGGTCTGAAAGACAGATGAAAGCCCGGACCTTCCGGGGAATCAATCATGGGTCCTACGCTTTCCTGCGTGACATTAATTAATCCTAAGCGTAATTCATGTCAAGAAAAATGATCCGGGATATTTCCAAGTAATGTAGTGAGATAAACATTTTATCCACGTATGATGCCTGAATGATACACAATCGATAGTGTTTTGGACGAACATGTAGCAGGTGTGTGTCCCACAAATCAAGCGTTGTTGGAGGGGAACTTTAATAAAGACTCTACCTGTGAGTTCCCGGTTCCACTGCTTGAAAATACGTACCCGAGGGTCATCCGAGCAGTGGCTCGACTTTCAATTAACGACGAATCGGTGGCGGCATAAAGCAAACGTTTATTGCTTTTTGTTCACTTTTATGTCTAGTATTCAAATATATAGTGATACTATGCAAAAGACGTTATTCAAAGAGTTAGCCCAAAAGCATCAGGCTGCCCTTCGCGAAGAATTAGTGAAAGACATCTACCGGCGATGCCGCGTGGCGATTTTTGCAACCCTTATCGCCCTGATGATATTGCGCGTCATTCTTCACGATATATTTTATCCCGGTACCGCCCTCTATGTTACCTTCTATGCCTTGGTAATCGTTACCCTGGCGCGTCTTGTACTTGCATGGTACGGATGGTACACACAGGATGTCTGTATCTCCGCCGATCTTTACTTCCGTTCCTTTCTTGCCGGTTCTTTTCTTTCCGGTATCGCATTTGCCTGTGTGAATATCTTCTCCTATCCCACACTGAGCCTGTCAGAGGTTGGCTTCCTCATCGTTTTCCAAACGGGAATCATGTCCTCCGCACTCGTCAGTCTGGGATCGAGCAGACTCAATTTCACTTTTTTTGTATTGCCGAATATCCTTTCCCTCGGCATTCTTTCAGCCATCGACAGCCGGTCATGGGATGCATGGATACTATTTCTGCTCATCTGTGCCTATACAGTAACGCTTATCATGATGGTGCACCATCAATTTGCCTCTCGTTCCGAAGCCGTTTTGATGTCGCTCGAGTTGAAAGAAATGGCTCTGAGCGATCACCTCACCAAACTCCCCAATCGGCGGTTTTTAACGACCTTCCTCGACAAGGAGGTCGAGACAATACTCCGTAGTTGGAAAGAGGACCCCCGGGATCTCGCGCCGGCAGAGGGACAAAACATCTGTCTCTTTATGCTTGACATAGATCACTTTAAGCGTGTCAATGACATATATGGACACGCTGCCGGCGATACTGTACTGAAACAGATCGCTCAGATAATGAAGGAGGGGGCGAGAAAGTCGGACATCGTCGTCCGCTGGGGTGGAGAAGAGTTCGTCATCGCGGAGCGCGATGTAAAACGAGCTAAGGCGCGACAGATCGCCAGACGCATAAAAGATAACATCCAAAACCACACATTCATTCTGCCGTCAGGAGAGACAACCAAGATCACTTGTTCCATCGGGTATTCACTCTTCCCCTTCAGCACTGAGCGGCCCGATATAATGAATTGGGAACAGGTTCTGAGTCTGGCAGACGCTGGCACATACGAGGCAAAGCGAGCCGGCCGCGATAGAATCGTCTTTGTTGCTCCCGGGACGAACCTCATGAAAAATGTCAAGATCGATGTCGAGAAAATCCTGTCCGATTTCAGACTGGCACTGCGGCAGCAACTTGTGCAGGTTACCATCGTTTCGTAGCAGCTACTGCGGGGCGATCTGCTCCTTCAAGAATTGAGGGACGCTTCCCATAATAAATCTGTTTATTCTTTTGTGAATGTTCTGATCGTTCTTGTTTCTATAGTTAACCGTTTTACAACTATTTATTAAAATATGGAATGTCCTCTTCATGCCGGGAACTATTGTGGGGAGGCGGGCAGTCGTCCATCTCCGATGTGCCGTTGGCTTGAGGGGATAAAGGGGAAGGGTATAAGTAACAGAGATAACATTGTATTCACCCTCACCTTACCCTTCTCATCCTGAAGGACACCGTGCCCATCAAGTTTTAAATATGCCATCAATGTTGATAATATCGGTAATTTACTCTTCCAAAACCCGGATGGGTTTACCGGCGAGCCAGGCGGCAACATCCTCTTTCGCCTGAGTGAAATAGGTTCGAAAGCTGTCCTCCATGACATACCCGATATGCGGAGTCAGCACCGTATTGGACAGAGATAAGAAGGGGTGATCATGGGGAAGTGGTTCTATGTCAAAAGCATCAAGGCCCGCTCCCGCTATGGAATTACCCCTGACTGCACCGGCTTCAGCTGCCTGTTCCCCTGTCATGTTCTGACTCCAGGCGACAACCTTCATGCCGAAAGCCAGCCCCACTCGCGCCACCTGTTTTCCCAATTTACCAAGACCTACTACGCCAAGCACCTTGTCATGAAGGCTCGACCCTATGCTGTCCCCCCATATACCCTTTCGAAGTGCCTGATCATGCTGAGGTATTCTTCTTACCGTCGATAAAATGAGTGCCCAGGCCAGCTCGGCCGGTGCCGTCCTCGATGATTCGGTACCGCACACCACAATTCCCCTGTCTCTGCATGCTTCCAGATCAATGCCCCGGTTTTTCGGTCCCGTTGTAACCAAAAGCCTTAATCGCGACAGTCCTTCGATGAGACTTTGGGGAAAAGGAGTTCGTTCCCGCATGATAACCAGTATGTCATAGGGCAACAGGCGTTCCGCCAGTTCTGCACCTTCATTAAGAAAATCCCCATATACATCGATCTCTATTTCAGGCCCCAGGCTGCTCCAATCGGCCAGCTTTAAGGAAACATTTTCATGATCGTTGCATATTGCAAGTTTCATCACGTACCCCCCATGTAATGCATTTTAAATGACACACCCGAGAACCAGTCACATATAAAGGTGAGGTGATTGGGTGTGCTTAAACAAATAAATCTGTTCCCTTTTTACCTTGTTCTCAATTCCCATCTGAGTTCCCTGAATCGTTTAATGTCTTCTTTACCTTCCAGGGCCAGTGACCAGACCATCGGTTCCGTCCAGTCATGCTTTTCTGCAACCTGAGAGACGGTGAAGCCTCTCGATAAATCGCTATTTACCGGATTTGGCAACGTTGCCATTTTGGGTAAATGGTTTGATATTGTCTGTCGTGGAAGGCACAATCTCTCTGCAATCCGATTCTGGGGGATGCCGAGGCGGTTCATGCGAAATGAGGAGATGGGGATTGTGGTTGTGGGTTTATTCATGACTTGTTTCTAACTGCTGTCCCTTTTTTCAACCACAAATTTACGCAAATTATCACTTATATTGTCTTTATAAAGACTAATGATAGCATTCATCTATTTTTTGCATTTAACTTTTCTGTGTCCATCTGCGTGAATCTGCGGCGGAATGGGTGGTATCCGATTTATCTTGTTTGAAAAGAGTAAATAAAGTATCGACGAAAACGAGATATACTTTCTTCGGCAGTTCCGATATGCTTCGATTGCCAGGTGTGTCGTTTCTTATTTCTTTGGAAAATATTTCACATTACTTATATTTTTAAAATCCGAATCCTGAGTCCAGAGAATGGCTTTGAATTCCTGCGCAGTTGCGAGAATGATGCTGTCCACCATTGGAAGATTATACTCCAAACTTAGCTTTGAAGCGGCGATTGACAATGGTGCATTCATATCCACAGTTGTACCAGAGAGGTCAAAAGGGGACGAGTTGCTTTTTAGCCCATATGTAAAAATGTTGGGTATTGCAGGAAATAACCATCGCTATTTTGATGGTCACACAAAAGTACCCCGTTTCCTATTTTTGTTTAATTTAAAAATCTTAAGGATATTTTAATAGTTGTTTGTAGCATCTCTGATGCTTGTAATCTTCACCCGTCCATTTCTCACCACAAAGACACAGCCCATAATAAACTCTGTGGTTTCCCCTTTCTCTATGAAAATGTTTTCTACTTTATATGCGCCACTATTATCCCGATAGCTGACGGTTAAAAAAGTTTGTGCCAGTGCTTCAAAACGTAACGATATTTCTTTATAATATCTACCAATCGGTTTGCACATATTAGCACTTGGACCGTCGCTCATCGTATATATCGTTCCTAACTCCGGTTCCCAACCAACACTATATGCAGATGGCACCACAGTGAAGAATGCGAAGACGGATAGGATGAACAGTCCTGCAAGAATCTTTCTTTTTTTCATGATTACAACCCTCTCTTTCAAAATAGTAAGTATTAAAAATGTGGTCAGCTTCGAATTTTCTTATCCCATTGAGTCCCCTCAATATCGACTTCCCTTTCTTCCTGTCGTACGTCGATCACCAGCGGTCCGGAATCCCTGAGGGACGCCTTCAGCACAGGGGTAAGCTCCTTGTCATCCCTGACTGTTGCTGATTTTATGCCAAAGGCCTCCGCTACGGATGCGAGGTCCACCGGTCCAAAGGACATGTCCACCTCTTTCCCGATCTCCATCTTCTGTATCTCTCGTATAAACTGCAACCCTCCATTATTGAAGACGACGATCTTGACGGGGAGTGATTTTTCGGCAATCGTAGAAAGCTCGGAACTTCCTGCCAGAAAACCGCCGTCTCCTGCAATGACGAATACCTTTTTTGCACCGGACGAGCAAGCTCCCACCGCCGCGGGTAATGCCGTTCCCATGGATGCCATGCCCCTGATCTCCCGACATATAGGCGGGTTTTACAGTGATGACCACCAGGGGAATGTGATCTTTCCATGAATGTATTACCGCCGGAATAATGCCTGCCAGACCGGGACCCTGAGCGATGAGGGCAACACCCAGACCGGTGAGCCTGGCCGCTGCATCGGCGGCAAAACCGACGGCGGCGGGGTGCTTCATCAGGACGGTTTTAAAACCGCTAAGCTCGGCATACAAGGGGACCAGCGCCGAACCGGGCAGGTGAAATATGGTGCGAACACTGTGCTCTTTCAGTGTTTCGCGGAGTGCCTTTCTGATTCTGACCATGCCTGTCATTTTTCGAAAATCCTACAGAAGCCGCTGAAGGATATGTGCTGCGTCTGTTTTTAAGAATCCCGGACATGTGAAATGCCCGTTTCTTGTTATGCGGAAAACCTGTTGTAATAAAGCACATTAGTTACGTCAGTATAGGTTATTGTACAAATGCTGTCAACGAGAGATTGGGGTCAGGATCGTCCTTTCCCCTTGACTGAATGGGCCTTTTTCACTATAGATACTTCCATGTCTGTGAAGCTGTGGAACATACTATCGAGTAAACTGGATCGGTCATATCGGATATTCGACATTCGTACCAATCGGGCCCGTTCACCGAGGACAGGTAAGGATTACGATTTTTATGTTATTAAATCCCCTGAGTGGGTGAATGTTATTCCCCTTACACCGGCAGATGAAGTCGTACTGATTCGTCAGTACCGCCACGGTATTCAAGATATTGCGCTGGAGATCCCCGGCGGCCTCGTCGATCCCGGCGACAGTCCCCTCGCCGCCGCCGGACGGGAACTCTACGAGGAAACGGGATATCGTGGAGAAGAAATGATTTCGCTGGGATCGGTCCATCCAAACCCCGCGATACAGGACAATCGCTGCCACACCTTTCTCGCCCGGAACGCAGTTTTTTCGGGGTCCCGGGAACTGGACGAGAAAGAGGATATCGAGGTTGTCCTGAAACCGCTCGACGAAATCCCTCACCTGATCAAGAGCGGCGCCATCACCCATTCCCTTGTCATCACTGCCTTTTATCGATACTATATGGAATATATCCCCTCTTTATCGAAGTGAAGAAAGGCTGTTTTATTTTCCGAAGATATCCTTGAGGGTTCCCTCCAGTTCGGGGAACCGAAAGGGAAACCCTTCTTCAAGCAGGCGTCCGGGGGAGACGCGCTGACCCTTCAGGAGGACATCCGCCATTTCACCGAGTAATGTTTTTACAAAAAATGCCGAGACGGATGGCAGGAATGTGGGTTTGTCCAGGACCGTCCCCATCGTCGCCGTCATCTCTCTGTTGCGGACCGGGTTGGGTGCCACGCAGTTGACGGGTCCAGTGATGTCCGTTCTTTCCAGCAGGAAGAGGAAGATATCGACGAGATCTCCTTCATGAATCCACGATAACCACTGTTTCCCCGTTCCCAGGGGGCTCCCCATCCAGAGTTTGAAGGCCGGCGTCATCTTTCCCAAGGCGCCCCCCTTCTTTCCGAAGACGATTCCAAAACGACAGAGGACGACGCGCACGCCGAGTTCCTCTGCGCCACGGGCGGCCAGCTCCCAATCGGCTGACAGGGACGCGAGAAAATCCATGCCCGCCGGGGAATTTTCATCGAGGACTTCATCTTTATGGTATCCGTAGTAGCCGACGGCCGATGTGCTGAGAAAGTGCGTTTCCCGTCCCTTTCGGGGTTTCATGGCCTCTACCAGGTTTTTCGTCGTCGCTATACGGCTCTCTTTCATTTCCTTTTTTCGATCATCGCTCCAGCGACTGAAGATAGATGCCCCGGCGAGGTTGATAATGGCGTCATGTTCGCTCACCCTTTCCTGCCAGATTCCCGTTTTCGCCGGGTTTCCCTCGATATAGGACACGCCCTCAGGGGTCAGCGATTCCTTTTTGATTGAGCGGGTCAAGATGGTAACTTCATGACCACGGTCCGCCAGGGCATGCATCAGCGTCGTGCCGACAAATCCCGTTCCTCCCGTGATGAAGATCTTCATTCCCTATTCATCCTTTCCGATGAGCGGCAGTTCCTCATCTACTGTAAAGTATACGAGATATCGTTTTTTGTCTGCAGAGTGAAGATCTGCATAGTCTTTTCTCCGCAGAGAATCGATGATCTCACTGTCTTCCTCTTCTCTCGTCATGGTCAGGGAAAGACGTTTACCTGCGTATCCGGCCCCTTCTTCCTTGAAGTGATATGCCGCATGAGGGCTTACCTTTATATTTTCATGCGATTTACGGTCGGCCATGATAAACGCCACTTCCGTGTCATTTACGACGTGAGGGCGGCTATAGACGGCAGAGTTAACTCTTCCCAATGAGTCAGCCGTTGACAGAACGGACAGACCCTTTTTTGATTCAAAATAATCTTTCAAGTTCATCGTCTTACTCCTTTTTTCATTCCCTGTTATATCTATGGGGCATATTGCTCCTGAGAAATCCTAAAATCGCCTGAACTGCAAAAAGATCGTAATCACGTGTAAAAGAATCTGGTCGACTAACCCTATAGAGTTAATAATAGTAACCTTACTTGGACTTAGACTATAAGATAATAACTTTTTTTTATTTAGCCAGTCAGATCAACTGAAAAATTTCATGATCTTTGTTATGTCCGTCGTGGGGAGTTTGCAGGCATGTTCGTCGCAGATGTAGGCCGTGGCCTTTTCCCCTATGCCTGACAATTCTTTTGTAAAGGGGGCAAGTGTTATAATCTCAGCGTCTGGTTCGTCCGTTGGACGGAAGATGAGGAGCGCAGTGGGAAGATAGGCGCGCCCTATTGTTTCGATCATTTCTTTGGCATCCTTCGACTCTTTTTTGCCTGTCACGACAATCGTATATGATGGTCCAAAGGCGAGATCGAGGGCCGACAGGAAATGGGTATAGCCCGCCGGTGATTTCCGGATCTCTCCGTAAAATGCCGATCCCGTAACCGAGGCCCTTTTCATATAGTCGCTATTGCCCGTCACGAGGCCGAGGCGGATCAGATTGAAAAGGGCGACCGAATTCCCCGACGGTATGGCGCCTTCGGCGGCGTCTTTCTGGCGCACAATCAAGGGATCGGTGTCTGCTGCGGTAAAGTAGAAGCCTCCCCTCTTCTGGTCCCAGAAGTGGGCGATCATGTCATTGGTAAGTGTCAGGGCGGTCTTGAGATATGCCGTGTCAAAGGTCGCTTCAAAGAGTTCGATCAATCCCCATATAAAAAAGGCATAGTCATCGAGATGGGCGTCGATGCCTGCGTCGCCCTCTCTGTAGCGATGGAGCAGTCTCCCCTTTTCAGTATGAAGTGTCTGAAGGATAAAGCGGGTGGCACGTTCCGCCGCCTTCAGATATGCCGGCTCTTCGAGAATAACAGAGGCCCGTGCCAGTGCGGCGATCATCATGCCGTTCCAGTCGGTGAGAATCTTGTCGTCTCTCTGGGGGCGAATACGACTGTTGCGGACTGAGAGAAGCTTTTCGCGGATTGCTGCGATTTTCTCTAAAACCGTTGCCTCGGGGATGGATAATCTGCCGACGGTTTCTGAAAGGGACTCACTCATGAAAAGGATATTCTTTCCATCTTTTCGTCCACTGGTCTCATCGACAAAGTTGCCCGATGCTTCGACATTATAGATCATCCTGAACAAATGGGCCTCTTCGGGATCGAGTGCCTTTTCGACTTCATCGTCAGTCCAGAGGTAGAATCTGCCCTCTTCCCCTTCGCTGTCGGCATCTTCGGCGGAATAGAAACCGCCGACGGGTGATGTCAGATCGGTGAGGACGTAATCGAAAATTTCTCTTGCCGTGGCTGCGTATTCCTTCTTTCCCGTGGCCTGGAAGGTTTCGAGATAGGCCATCGCCAGCATGGCCTGATCGTAGAGCATCTTCTCGAAGTGGGGGACGCGCCAGCGATTATCGACGGAATAGCGATGAAAGCCGAAACCGAGGTGATCATAGATCCCTCCCTGTCTCATGGCTTGGAGGGTCCGCTCCACCATTGCGAGTGCCTCTGTGATTCCCTGACCTTTCCAGTATCTGAGCAAAAAGAGGAGGTGCTGGGCAGTGGGAAACTTGGGCGCAGTGCCGAAGCCGCCCTGTTCCAGATCATGAAGTTCCACGAGCTGCCTGTAGGCGGCATCGAGAATTTTTTTCTCCGGTTCTACTGTCTTCGTCTCTTTCTCCATCCTCTGGAGTGCGAAAAGGACCTGGTCGGCGGACCGCTGGACATCATCCCGACTGTCCTTCCAGATTTTTCCGATACGGGGGATCAGTTCCATCATGCCCATGCGGCCGAAGTGATTTTCCCGCGGGATGTAGGTCCCGGCAAAAAAGGGAATTTTGTCGGGGGTCATGATTATCGTCAGGGGCCAGCCCCCGCTTCCCGTCATTACCTGGCAGACGGTCATATAGAGTTTGTCGATATCGGGGCGTTCCTCGCGATCGACCTTGATATTGATGAAGGTTTCGTTCAACAGATGGGCCACCTCTCTGTTTTCGAAGGACTCATGGGCCATGACATGGCACCAGTGGCAGGTGGAATAGCCGATGGAGAGAAATATGGGTTTGTCTTCTTCCTTCGACTTCTCGAAGGCGGAGTCGTGCCAGGGGTGCCAGTGAACGGGGTTGTGGGCGTGCTGAAGGAGGTAGGGACTTTTTTCGTTGATTAACCGATTGGAAATCGTCATATCGTCACCTCATCAGTGTTACACTCGGTTTGTTTGCAACAGTGTTTACCACAGATATCAACCCTCCGGCCGCTATTTATTTTTGCCCCTTTTCTTGCTCTTTGATTGTTTTCTCTTCTTCTTCCTCTCTTTGCCATCGTCATCATCATCATCATCGTCGTCATCTTGGTTCTTTTCTCTTTTCCTGAGCCTCTCCGAATCACCTTTTTTCAAGTCATGGAATTCCTTTGAACCGGGTTCTATCCCCTTCTCTTGTGCTGCAGCACCCCAGCCCTTTTTCTTAAATTCCTTGACGTCGTCATCGACCGATTCGTCTGCTGCCTGGGAAGCCTGTGCCGCCAAATAGACATCAGCCGGTTTATCGGTCTTAAAAAGGGAATCGAGCCCTTTGTCTCCGGCGAATAATTCCATTCCCGAGAAGAGAAAAACCATTATAACAAATATCCATATTTTTTTCATGATATACTCCTTTATATTGACTAAGGGTAATTATAGTTGAGTCTCATCAATAATTGCAATTGCTAT
Organism: uncultured Syntrophaceae bacterium; assembly: GCA_964394725.1. GTDB lineage: Bacteria > Desulfobacterota > Syntrophia > Syntrophales > UBA2210 > JAFGPZ01. The sequence goes on along the minus strand of CAYMYS010000007.1, from coordinate 16,096 downwards.
TTCGGTCTTTACTGTGAGGATGTCACAGTGCTGTCATCATAACAGCTGTCCCTAGTATTTCAAGAAATAAGTATGGATATCCCCGAATTACCCCGGTGGTAGTTCACAAAACCTGTACCGGACTGACAAACATTCCTCTTGTCATATACAAAAGAAAGTGAGATACAGGGCTTGCGTCGACATGTAAAGATAAATAGGCCATTGGGAAGCGATCAACTTCTTGATAAAATTGAAAACATCATTAATCGAGTCGTCCAGAAATAAAAAAAATCGTCTGACCGATGCGGGAAACATTTTCTGAAATCTATGCAGGGATAAAGCAGAATAAGAAATGAAGGAGAACCAAAGCACAATCTATGGGGGTAGTTGTTTGCCGGCAACCATCGCCATGGCATTGATCATGGCATGCCTGACGCTGATCGCCATTCCTGTCCTTGCCGGCAAGGAGGCGCCGACACAGAGCCCGGAAGCACCAAAAAAAGTACTCATCCTGAATTCACACAACTACGGCATGCCCTGGCAACTGAGCGTAAACCAGTCAATCCGCAAAACCTTCGAAGCGAGCACAGGCATTGAAACAAAACTCTACACCGAATACACCGGTCTATCTCAGATATTCGATGATGTGCATGTCCAGAATCTGATCGATCTATATCGCCACAAGTATGCCGACAAGGAGATGGATTTAATCATTGCCATGGATACCGCTTTTCTATTTGAGCACGGAGAGGACCTCTTTCCTGGTGTGCCGATTGTGTTTATCTCTGGAGCGGAAGGTATAAAGGGCATCAACTTGCGGCCAAATATGACCGGTCTCCTCGTTGGTACAGATGTGAGAGGCACACTGGACGTGGCACTCGAACTGCACCCGGACAGCCGACGCATTGTCGTTATCTCAGGCGCTTCTGAGATAGATCGTCTCCTCGAGGCAGGAGCCCGACAAACATTTCACGATTACGAGAATCGCTTCCAGTTCATCTATCTGACCGGTCTCCCCATGGCTGAGATTCTGGCCGAAGTGTCCCAGCTTCCCGAACATACAATCGTATTTTACTTGCTGACTCTGGTGGATGGGGCCGGAGAGGCGTTTATCCCCAAAGAGGTAGTGACACACATCTCCCATGCCTCGAATGCTCCCGTCTACGGTCTCTGGGATTCTCTTCTCGGTGACGGGCTTGTTGGTGGGTATCTGTCCAGCGCCAAGGGACAAGGCGCTCAGGCAGCCCAGATAGGGTTGCGTATCCTGGGAGGAGAAAAGCCGGAAGACATTCCTCTTGTCCAGGGATCCTACACTTACATGTTCGACTGGCGGCAACTTCAACGCTGGGGCATCAGCGAGAGCGATCTGCCCCCCGGTAGCATCGTCCGTTACAAAGAGGTATCGTTCTGGGATCAGTACAAATGGCACATTGTCGGCGTCGTCGCTCTACTCGTGCTCGAGACTTTGCTTATCTTTATTCTGTTGATCCAGAGATCGAGACTCCGACGGACGGATATCGCGCTCAGAAAATCCCGCGATGAGCTTGAACTACGGGTAGAGGAACGAACGGTCGAGCTGGGCCAGGCCAATCAGGAATTGGTTGAATCAAATCAAAAACTCGACAAAGCCAATGAAAGATTGACATATCTGTCATATGTGGACGAATTGACTGAGATTAACAACAGGCGGTATCTTGATGAGTCATTAGGCAGGGAATGGAAGCGGGCAACAAGGAATTCCCTGCCGCTTTCACTGATCATGATAGACATCGATTTTTTTAAAAAATACAACGACATCTACGGTCACTTAAAGGGCGATGAATGTCTCAAGGAAATAGCCAGCGCTTTGAGTCAGGCATTAAAAAGGCCGGCTGATTTTATTGCCAGATACGGTGGCGAAGAATTCGTGGCTGTTCTGCCTGGCACAAACATTGAAGGCGCAACACGCGTGGCCGATTCTCTTCGCAAAATTGTGGAAGAAATGAGTATCGAACATAACGATGCTGTTACCGGCAAGACAGTTACGATCAGCCTTGGAGTTGCATCCACGATTCCAAAACAACATGATTCATGCAATGAACTTCTTAAAGAAGCTGACAAGGCTCTTTACAAGGCAAAACAGGAAGGCCGTAACCGTGTGGTCTCTGTCCCCAGCCAGGGATGCATCATGAGTTAACATGTTGTTCGCCTCGTGGGCAATGTTACAGAAATTTTGGTTTGTTGTGTCCTGCAGGCCATGCTGCTTGGTTGCTCAGGAGACATATTATGGACGAAAGACTTTATCTGCTGAAAATAAGACTGTTCGGTATTCCTGGGGCATTCATGATAAGTTTTGTCAAGGGGAAAAGGGAGCACTCAAAAGGGGTCAGTCCTTCATCCCTGACATATCAAGCAAATTGAGATAGTAAAGCTTGTTTCTATTTTTCTATACCTTCACATGGAGGATCGGCAGACCAAGGTGTTTTCGTTCGGATTCACCGGCGAGACGTGTCTCTTCCCTCGCTGTGGCTGTCCCCCGCTTACCCTTTCCCATATGTTCTATGAGGTGTGATCCCCCCAGGTGCAGCGTATGCTTGCCGTATTTTCGTGCCAGGATATCCGTCGCTTCGTAGAGCTGTTCTATCTTTTCCGTCCTCAGGGGGTTTTCGAAGAGGGAGTACTGGATGTTGTTGTCTTCGATAAGATTGAGGAGAACGACGCCCGTTGAACGGTACAATGTATGACTCCGGTAGAGGCTGTCGAAGAGTGAACGTAAGAGGGGGGATAGTGCGAGGGGGCGTGCCGAGGGGCGGTTGAGTTTTGCCTCGGCGCCCTGTGTCCGGAAGTTATTTTCTTTCAGGAGAATGGCGATCTTTATGGGGGCAAGGTCGTAGCGCCGTGCCTTGATGCAGGCGGACTCAAGGTTTCGTGAGAGTTGCGCAAAGAGGTATGCCTTGTCCTGTGAGGGAGGGGCGAAGGTTTTGACCTTGCTGATGGAGGCGTAGCTCCTTTTTTCTTCCGCGGAAACGGCATAGACCGATCCCCCCCTCAGTTCTTGCCAGATCTCCCTCGTCGGTTTCGTAAATTTCCGTGTCACCATCCCTTCAGGAAGCCGTGCAAAATCGAGGGCGCTTCTGACGCGAAGCTTCCAGAGGTGATTGGCCGTGGCATGACCGATCCCCCAGACCTTCTCAACAGGGAGTTGTCCCAGATAATGGAGGATGTCTCTCCCTCGAATGATGGTGAATCCGTCTGGTTTATCGTGTTTGGAGGCAATTTTTGCCAGAACCTTGGTGATGCTCAGCCCCACCGTTACGCCTATCCCCAGCTCTCTTTCTATTTCCCTTTTGAGAGACAGGGCGATATCTTCATAGGATGCGCGCAGGGGCCGTCTCATGCCGGTTATGTCGGCAAAGGCCTCGTCTATGGAATATTCCTCTACCTGAGGGGTGAAGCGCCTCATGATAGCGAACATCCGATTTGAGAAGAGACTGTAGGTCTCATAATCGGAAGGGAGAATGGTAAGGGAGGGGCATATCTCCCTTGCCTGGTGGAGCGGGACCCCCCGTTTGATCCCCAGTTCCTTGGCGGCATAGCTGGCGCATGCCACTATTCCCCGCTCTCCCCCTGTAATGAGGGGTTTCCCCTTCAGTTCGGGATGGATCGCCTCCTCGCAGGAGGTGAAGAATGCATCGCCGTCACAGTGAATAATGGCACGGGGCCACGAGCGCAGATTGAAAATATATCCGTCCACGATACTACCTTTCCAGTGGTGTTACGTTTTTTTCCTGGTTCTTCTCCAATGCAGTTGAGAATAGGAATCAAGGATTCCAGGGGTCAAGGATTCGAGGGATGTTTTCTAAAGGCTTTATAAGCACTTTTACAATTATTTCGATTGCTGCTGTATCTATCAAACAAATAGTACAATTGGTTAATGTTGAGGTTCAATCTGCAAGATTGAACCAGCGGCGATATAACTAATTAATAATATAAACATTTCACCCTCACCCCGCCCCTCTTACCCTGTGGGGCACCTTGTCCATCGAGGGAGAGGGAGTAATTTTGACTTTTACAAATGCTGTCTTCGACAGGCGAAGAAGGTCTTACTTCCGGTATTTACGGATGACGGCGGTCACGACACCGCCGATGCGGAGTTCCGATTTGGGATGTATCGTGGGGTAGTCGGGATTGGCCGATTCGAGGGATATCTTACCCCGCTTTTTCCTGAAATATTTCATTGTCCACTCCCCGTCAACCTCGGCGACGATGACATCACCATTGATGGGATCTTTTCCCTTTTCCACAACGACCAGGTCCCCCGGCTTTATGCCTTCGCCGATCATGGAGTCTCCGCTGACATTCAGGAGGAAGGACGATTCGGGGCGATCGATGAGATATTCATCGAGAGAGATGATGTCTCTCAGTTCCTCTTCGGCGGGTGAGGGGAAACCGGCCTGGACCTCTCCCAGGATGGGCAGGGAAAAGGACTGACGTGCTGGTCGCAGAAATCCCTTTGCGTCTTTGTGCAGTATCCCCTGTGACAGGAGTTTGTTTATCCAGAAGTTGACGACGCTCTTGGAACGCACACCAAGGAGGTCCACCATTTCCGAATAGGTGGGCATTCTCCGATTGTGGCGGAAGAAGTCCATGATGTTCTTTTCTACACTCGCGATGGTTCTCTGTTCCTTCATGGAGTGCAGTTTATAGAACGTACGTTCTATTTGTCAAGGGATATTTTCTCTCAGTTCATGGAACAGATAGAGGGAAGTCAGAAAAGGACACTACCACCGGCTTTGCCGGTGGTAGTGTATTGGAAATAAAACGTGGAAAGGCAGATTACATTGCCTTCTTGTTATGTGTTTCACTGTCACACCGTTACCTGACAGCAGGGATATCATTTATTCGGGCAGGGCTTTCCCCGGATTCATGATGCCCAAGGGGTCCAGGAGATGCCTGATGCTTTTCTGTACGTCCATGGATACTGAATCAACGGCTCGCTCCATGAAGGGGAGTTTTAATGTGCCGATTCCGTGCTCTCCCGAAAGGGTGCCGCCCAGGTCGAGGGCCGTTTCGAAAATTTCAGCTATCATCAGTTCCATTGTTGCCCGCTCATCTGGGTTTCGCAGGTCAAAAAGTACATTGGGATGAAGATTTCCATCACCGGCATGTCCGAAGATTGCTATCGGCAAGCCGTGCCGGGCGCTTATATCTTTGATACGCCTTACCGCTTCGGGGATTGCGCTCCGAGGGACGGCAATGTCCTCTCCCAGCTTGTTGGGAGACTTCCGGGCAAGGGAGGGAGCTATGGAACGCCGGGCACTCCATAGACTGGCTTGTTCATTCTCATCTTTGGCTACCATTACTTCGCGGGCACCGTTCTGCTTGCATGTCTCTCCTATCCTTTCTATTTCCCGGGCAACAGATTCTTCGTCCGAACCGTCTGCTTCGATAATGAGTATTGCCTCCACATCGAGGGGCAGGCCCAGATGCGTTGCCTCTTCGATGCAGGCGATGGTTGTATCATCCATGAGTTCAAGGGTTACGGGGACAATGCCGGCGCTTAGGATGGCATTGACGGTACGGGAGGCATCGGCAAGCAAGGAAAATTCGGCGCGGGCGGTACGAATGAAACGCGGTTTGGCTAACAATTTCAAACGGGCCTCGGTAATAACACCCAGCGTACCCTCAGAACCGGTGAAGAGCGATTTCAGATCATATCCCACAACATCCTTGATAGATTTTCCGCCCGTCTTGAGAATGCGGCCGTCGGGCAGAACGACGGTGAGACCCATGACGTAGTCTCCCGTAACTCCATATTTGAGGCAACGGGGACCACCGGAATTGCAGGCGATATTTCCACCGATTGTTGAATGGCGGTTGCTGGCGGGATCGGGAGGATAGTATAGTCCCTTGTTTTCGACCTCCGCCTGGAGTTCGGCCGTTATGATGCCCGATTCGACCAGCACAGTTCCGTTTTCTTCGTCCAGTTCGAGTATATTATTCATTCTTGTCATGGTGAGAACGATCCCCCCCCTGTATGGGACAGATGCTCCTGTCATTCCCGAACCCATTCCCCTCGTTACAACAGGGATTCTTTCACGACTGGCCAGTTGCAATATCTCACTTACCTGCTTCGTTGTTTCCGGCAACACCACTATATCTGGACGGCTGTCTTCAAAGGTTCCGTCGTATCCATAAACGGCCAGATCTTCAGGTGTATGGAGAACACCGTCCTTGCCTACGATCTTCTTCAGTCCTTTTATAGCCTTTTCTTCCATAATCTATTTCCCCTTCTTACTGTATGCCTCGTCGAGAAGGAGTACGGGGTGGACAACCTTGATTTTAGATCGACGCTTACGTACTCCCACGTTTAATTGCATCTGACACCCGGGGCAGCCCGAGGCAATGATCTCGGCTCCCGTTCCCTCAACATTATCCATTTTTCGATTCAAGACCTTCAGAGATGTGCCGTAATGAGTAATGAGCTGACTCCCTGCCGAACCGCAGCACCAGTCGGCCTCCTTCATCTCTATAAAATCAACCCCGTTTATCATCTTGATTAATTCCCGCGGCTCTTGCCATACCTTCTGTCCGCGTCTCAGGTGACAGGGATCGTGATAGGTTATACGGGCATTAATGGTTCCTTCAGGCTTGATAATGGGAATCTCCATGAGAAACTCGCTAATGTCGCGTACTTTGCTGCTGAAAGTCCGGGCCCGTTCCGCCCATTGGGGATCATCTGAGAGGAGTGTTCCATATTCCTTTAGTGTCGATCCGCAGGTGGCGCAGTCCGTAATGATTGTCTCCACCTTTGCCTTTTCGAAGACATCGATGTTATGGCGTGCCATTGCGAGGACCGTCTCCTGACGACCATATCCCATTGCCGGCATTCCGCAGCATTGTGTCTCGCGCGGCGTCATGACCGTGCACCCGTTTCGCGCAAGGACACGGACCGTTGCTGCGCTTTCATCGGCAAAGAGGAGGCTCTGAGCGCATCCCAGGAAAAAGCCGACTTTTTTCGTATGCCTGCCTTTACCTTCCGTAATCTCCGGAAGTACCGATCGGAGTGGGCGCTGGGGGAGGTGAGGCAGCATGGCTTCCATGTCCCGAAGTTTGCCCGGCATGAGCCACCGAAGCCCCAGGGCGTACATCAGTCTCCTGACTCCCAGCATCTGGTAGAGGCGCAAAGGAAACGTTGCCCATTCCATACGTCCAGGGTTGGAGAGAAGACCTGAGAATAGCGGCCCTTTCCATTTTTTGGGATTCGTCTGTTCCTGAAGATATCGCATCTCCAGGACCAGATCCGCCGGACGAATGCCGACGGGGCATATATCATTGCAGGCCATGCAGTCAAAACATGCGTACATCTGTTCGTAGAGATTGGGGGTGAGTTTAAGATCGCCTTCCAATCCCTTGCGTGCCAGGGCAACCCTGCCCCTGGGAGATGATGTTTCCGTTAGATATTCACGATACGTGGGGCACTTTGACAGACAGAGCCCGCACCGTATGCAGCTGAGGTATTCATCTTCTGAAGGCTTGTGAAGTTCATTTTTCCGGGTCATTGGCTTTTCCGTTTCAGTCATTGGTTGTCTGCTTCAGTAACGACAGGTAGTGTCAAGAGTGCGTGGGGGACTACGAGGACATCGATATCAGATCCCATATTCTGCTCTACGAGGGCCAGGGCCTCTTCCATTGTTTGGGCGGGTATCATCTTGCATGACTCTATTATATCGGGACATTCACTTCCCACGATAATAACCTGTACTTCTTCCAGCATCTTGGCCATGACATAGGCCCGCTGCTGTCCCGGTGGATACCCATTCTTTCGTGCATCGTCAAGTATATACTGGATGTCGGTTGCGTCGCGCATGGCGGCAAGAAAGCGCTGTTCTCCCACGCCTTCACCGGCCCCCTCTTCGCAGCGGGCGGGAATAATAATATAACCCCCTGTTTTCACGACGGGTGTGGGTGCAAAAAAGAGATAGGATGCGGCGCGGCTCGCCTGATAGAGATTGGCATCCTTGGGAAAGCCTACACCTCCGATGGCAACATCGTATTGCCTGTCGATGGGGACTTCAAAGACGGATTGTGCGAAGGTCACCAGTTCACTGAATGCCGCATGGGGCTCTCCTGCAGTAACCTTCAGGATGCGATGCTCATCGTCCATGACGACATTGATGATAAAACGAAGACCGGCGCGGTGTGCCGCTTCCGTCACCGCTTCATGGAAGGGGTTCCCCTCGATACGTCCCAGGCGTGTTCCGGGATGATCTATAAAGGCAGGGCCGTGCGTGTGGGCGATGAGTGCCTCACCTGCAGCTCCCACGGCCGCTGTTTTCCGACCCCCCGAATAACCGGCGTATTGATGCGGTTCTACGATTCCCGTTGCTATCAAAAGGTCCGCCGTCACCGCCGCCCGGTGCGCCTTCACGGGGACTCCACCGGGAGTGAACCCAAGATCGACGAGCTTTTCCTGATTGCGAGGTTCATTGTCGATTACGTTGTACCGGGCTACCACGTCTTCTCCCAGCTTGATGATTTTCTCTTCCTGCGTCGAGGGTCGGTGCATGCCGATACCGCAGAGGAGTGTGATATCCTTGTCGCGTACGCCGGCTTTTTCCAGTTCTTTGAGCATTGCGGGGACAAGCAGGTCTTCGGGGCAGGATCGGGTTATATCGGTAAAGATTATGCAGACAGTGTCACCGGTCGTCGCCATCTTGCGAAGCGGCGGTGTGCCTATCGGTTTCTCTAGGGCTTTCCCGATTGCAGACTCTACATCGATGATAGGTTCAAAGGTTTTTGAGACAGCTATTTCTCCTCGCATGCCTGCGGGAAGATCGAAAGAGATGTCTCCCGTGCCATAGGGGACGCTGTATTTTTGTGTCATAGTGTTATCGATTAAGTCCTTTCTTCCGTATGCATATTATGCAAAAGGGGGGCGGATCTGCACCCGCCCCCCTTTACGTTTACTTACCCGATACTATAGAAGGCCTCTTTCCCCCGGAAAACGCCGGATTTTCCCAGTGCTTCCTCAATCCGGAGGATCTGGTTGTATTTTGCCAGACGTTCGCTTCTGGATACTGATCCGCTTTTCAGCTGGCCGCAGTTTGCCGCAACGGCTATGTCGGCCATGCAGGAGTCTTCCGTTTCACCCGACCGGTGCGATATGACGGTGGTGTATCCCGCCTCTTTTGCCCTTTCGATGGTCTCCAGGGTTTCCGTCAGCGTTCCGATCTGATTCAGTTTTATGAGGATGGAGTTGGCCACACCCATTGAAATTCCTCTTTCCAGCCGCTTCTTGTTGGTGACGAAAATATCATCTCCCACGATCTGTATCTTTGATCCCATTTCGTCGGTCATAAGCTTCCATCCGTCCCAGTCATCCTCTGCCAGGCCGTCTTCAATCGAAATGATGGGATACTTCGCTATCAAATCACCGTAGAATGCCACCAACTCCGCGGCGGACATGGTCTTGTTTTCGGCGGCGAGCACATACTGTCCATTTTCATAAAAGGAACTTGCGGCGGAATCGAGGGCGATGAATATATCCTCACCCGCTGTGTACCGTGCCGCTGCGATGGCCTCCATGATTACCTCGATCGCCTCTTCGTTGGACTGCAGATTGGGTGCAAAACCACCTTCATCACCCACGGCCGTGTTGTAGCCCTTTTTCTTCAAGACTGCTTTGAGGTTATGAAAGACCTCGCTGCTCATCCTGAGACCCTCTCTGAAGTTTTCGGCCCCTGCCGGCATGATCATAAATTCCTGTATGTCAACATTGTTGTCCGCATGTTGTCCGCCGTTGATGATATTCATCATGGGGACGGGGATGTCCTTTGCCGATACGCCCCCCACATATCTGTAGAGTGGAAGATCCAGTGCGTCTGCCGCAGCCTTGGCGCAGGCCAGTGATACTCCCAGGATGGCATTGGCGCCCAGGACACCCTTGTTTTCCGTTCCATCGAGTTCGATCATGGTGTAATCGATATCTCTCTGGCGGAGGCAGTCCATTCCCACAATGGCGGGCTTGATCTTGTTGATGACGTTATCGACGGCCTTCAGTACACCCTTTCCAAGGTACCTGTCCTTATCTCCATCCCTCAGTTCAAGCATTTCGTGTTCACCCGTCGATGCGCCTGAAGGGATGGATGCTCTTCCTACTATTTCGGAACTGAGTGTGACTTCCACCTCAATCGTAGGATTCCCCCTCGAATCGAGTATTTCCCTTGCATAGACATCGATTATTTCAGTCATGACATATCCCCTTTTCTTTTTGTATTGAGATTCGTTACTGGTAATCCTTATATACCCATGCCGGATAATTTTCAAGGCAACCATTCATGTAACATGCACAAATAATTCACCTGTCAAAGACTCGACGTGGGCCAATCATTCTCTTGTGCTCACCGTGGCGGCGGCCTGGGAAAATTCCGCTACACCTGGGCCGGAGGTCCCCGTTTTTTGCGTTATCGTTACTCCCCGTGTTTTCGTTTCCATACCCTTCGACGAATCCTGAACCACATATACCCCCCCAGTCTGCTGTAGATTCAGTTTTCCGAGATCGCCCGTAGACGTATAGAGGAGAATTTTTTCTTCTCCCAGTGGCGGGCTAACTTGAAGTTCAAATCTGTCGTTACCCGATGGGATTTCATAGGTCACACCACCATTGAAATAATTGTTGTTTCGGTATGGGTTGGGGATCAACTGGATCAGGTTTTCCTTTGCATCCTGATAGACAATCCTGGCGTAGAAGGGTTTGTTCCCCCTTAGATATATCTTTATCCTTTCATCGATGCGGTAACTCTTCTGATCAGTCCAGAGTTTTACCGTGAGAGGCGCATCGGGTTCTTCCATGAGTGCGTCTTTTTTCACAGACTGTGAAATGGCCTCCGGATCGGGTACCACCTCTACTTTGAGTTTTGTCCGGTAACATTCACCTGCGAACTGATCCTTAAACCAGCCCTTTTCTTTTTCCTCGATTATCTTTACCGTGGCACGGGAATAGGCATCGACAATGTCCGAGCCGATGGCAAAATCCTTCATCGTGGTTTCGCTGCGTATATGGGTGAGGGCCATTTCGGCGGCCTTCCTCTTGGTCTCAGTGATGGCCATGAGACGGGTTTCCTTTCTCGATCTCTCGTCGCCCATGCACGCGTGGCCTTCAACCTCCAGTATGACAGAACCCTGACCATAGGTATTCTCATCCTGAGCCCGGCCATGAGACGGCAAAAGGAACAGGACGATTATACAGAAAAGAGTAATTCGTTTCATTGCCTCCCTCTGCATGAAACTTTTTTCTCACCTATAGTATATTACTTAAATTCTTGTCAAATTAAATGAACACCAGTTTTCCTTTGTGGACCGTGCGGGCTCTGTGATACAAGGTATGTCCGCTGTGGACTGTCCTGAGTTACCGCGGAAAATTGAAGAGATAGAGGATGTACAGTTTTGGCAGAAGAAAAAAGGACAAAGCTCTTTCTCCACCTGAAAAAATGGATGGAAATCGCCGCTCGTGACTATGCGATGCTGAAAGAGGGTGACCGCGTACTCGTCGGTGTCTCCGGCGGGGCAGACAGCATGGCGCTCCTCGATCTCATCCGTACCCCCATGTTGTTCCTGCCACCCTTTTCGATAGTGGCCGTGCACATTGATCCCGGCTTCGATGAATCCTATGAAGGCTACAACATACTGGAGGGATACCTGAAGGACAATGACTATACCTATGTGATGGATAAGACAGATATAGGTCCTCTTGCGCACAGTGATGACAACAGGAAGAACCCCTGTTTCCTGTGTTCACGCCTGAGGAGAAAGCGGATATTCGAGATAGCAGGCCAATACGGGTGCAACAAGATCGCCTTCGCCCATCATAAGGACGATATCATCGAAACACTTCTCATCAATATGTTTTATGGCCGCGAGATAAGTACGATGGTTCCCAACCAGACCATCTTTGACGGGGAATATCATATCATACGTCCCTTCGCCTATATCCGGGAGGGGTTGATAAAAAAGTATGCACAAGAGCGGGCATTTCCCATTGTTAAAGACGGATGTCCCACGTCGAGGGTTTCAAAACGTCGGTACATAAAGAAAGTTCTTGACGAATTGGAAAAAGAGAACAAAAATATACGAGAAAACATTTTTAAGTCCATGAGGCATGTGAAGACGGACTACCTCATGACGAAGGATCATTCGAAGGGAAAATCCCCGTGAGATGGTCCTTTATTTATCGGGAATATACTGATTGAGGAAGGGTTGTGGCAAAAAAGAATAGCTCCGAAAAGATAATATGTCAGAATAAGCAGGCGAGGAAAAACTACTTTATCGATGATATCTACGAGACGGGCATCGTTCTCGTCGGCACAGAAGTAAAGGCGCTTCGCGAGGGGAGGGGCAACCTCAAGGACAGTTACGCAACGGTAAAGGACGGCGAGGTCTATCTCCACGATATGCACATCAGTCCCTATTCACATGGGAATCTGTCGAACCATGATCCCTTGAGGACCAGGAAACTCCTCCTTCACAAAAGGGAGATCCAGAAGCTTTACGGAAAGTCCAGGGAAAAGGGATTGGCGCTGATTCCCCTGAAGGCCTACTTAAAGAAGGGTAAGGTGAAGGTAGAGATCGGTATCGGAAAGGGCAAAAAGCTCTACGACAAGCGGGACGACCTGAAAAAGAAGGAAGACCAGCGTGATATGGCGCGGGGTCTGAGGCACAGGAGCCGCGAGTGGTGACAAGCCAATATAATACTTGGCTTCAAAACTAATCAGAGTATCGTTACCCTTGCGTTTGTTATATGAATTACAATTGACGACTTCGTAAAAAGTCCAACTTCTGCGTTCTGCTGCATCCTTCGTCACTGCGGCGTACCGTAAGTACGTCTCATTCCTCAGGATTTGCGCGCCTTGAATTTGGAGCTTTTTACTTTGCCGTCCAATCTTGACTTTTTGCCGGTGCATCACAATTGGTATCAAGAGTATTAATTCTTTCACTCTAAAGAAAGAAAAACTCAAACTCATCTGAGGTATTCATATCACACAGATTGATAGATTCCGTATGTACTCCCAGATGCTCCAGGCAGAAAATCGTTATCAATCTGGGACAACTCAGTCTACCAAAAGACAACTGGAGAGAACTGGCAAATCGCATAGAAGGTCTCCTGGGCGGTTATGAACGTTTAACTGTGCCGATAGCTACCGAGATTGAAGCCTTGGCAAGACACCATGTAAAACAAATTTTAAGAAAACAACGAAACGAGAAGAGAGAAAGTCAAATCCTTTAAAATGAACAGGATTTAAGGACAATAGATGTAAATGCCATTTCTTCATCCGATGGCAAGTTTGTTAGCCCCGAGCATATCGGCCTTGAAGCAATGAAGGTCCTGGGATTCTTCGATCTATTCAGACAATTGGGATGTACCGACGATTGTCATGGATGTCGGGATTGCTTCGGAAGATAACCGTAATCTGGTGAGGGAAAATGATTTTTCCTATATCGTTGTTTTGCGCAGCCATCCGGAACAGATGGAAGAAGGAACATTGCATATCACCTGTTAAATTATATTCAGCGGCACGTGCGAAAAGTCGAAATCGATCATCGGTGACCCCCCGCAGCATAGCCTCGCAGAGTGCTGGCCGGTAGAAAGATGCTATATAGAACTCTTTCCGTTCTTCATAAAATCCAAGGCAAAGCTGAGATGTGTGAACATGGCTTGGAAAGCACGTTCCTTATCGTGTTCTTTGATCAAAGTGACAATCTGGGCGTGTTCCTTGGCAATCTCTGCCATTTTTGTGGAAGCTTGCATCCGATAGTACTGATATTCATCAATGCTAACCGAGAGATATTCGTATAAATCCCTCATGATCTGGATATGGAGCGAGTTCCTCGTGGCATATGCGATTGCCATATGGAATGACACATCCGCTTCCGCGTTCGTTATTCCCTCTTCAGTTGATTTTTCCAGTGTTGCTATGCTTTGTTCCATGAGGTAAATGTCTTTTTCGGTTGCCCTCTCAGCGGCGAGATAGGTTGCGTTACATTCAAGTCCCAGCCTCACCTCAAGCAGATCTTCGATAGACAGATTACTCCCTTTCATCGCCACAACGAGCGCATTCTTTTCCTCGGGTTTGGGGAGGCAGACAAAGGTGCCACGTCCCTGCTTTTGCTCAAGGAACCCCATGGCTGTGAGCCTGTTGATTGCGTCTCGTACCGAGGCGCGGCTGACGTCTAAGGCTGTGGCAAGCTCCCGTTCAGACATTATCCGTTCACCGGGATCAAGTTTACCTTGCAGAATAAGCTTCCGGATCTGATCGAAAACCTGATCGGAAATTCGCTTTGGCTTTATTGGAGAAAGTTTCATACGAATAAATCCTTCCTCTTTTGATGTTCCATAGGACAGGACATCGCATTCCCTGTAAATGTATTGCGTGCAAAGGTTAATGCCTTCCCCTGCAGGTAAAGGATAAAAGCAGGGGCAGTCAGCTTCTCCGTTGGACAAGGTTTTTTATGAGGAAACATCAATCCGCCAAAGGAGAAAATACGTAACTACCACAACAAAAATAGCACAAAAGAGACTCACATTGCTACAATTAAGTGAGAGATTTTGGATGATATGTCGAAAAAGCCTGTAGCCATCGCGGAGTCAATAGCACGAATATAAAAGATTTTCTCGAGCCTTTGGTCTTGAAGGAGTGATTAATTGTCTCCCCGATTTCGAGGGCCTTCTTCCCAATACAAAACTACACATCAGTCATAACACTCATATCGACAGGCCCTATTGCAACCACACCCTTCATTGGTCAGACCAATGATGAGGTACGCTAGCTGATTAGATTTTCCATGATTGTCTGCGCCGTATGTACCACAAGCACAGGTAAAAAACAACTGCTATCTGTATATTTACATAAATAATAACAATTATTTATGTTGTATTTCGCATATTTTACGCCTAACTGAATTTTTTTCTTGACCTCGACTACTGTTTGTATTAGGGGTACACAAGAGGGATTAAAGGTCAGGCCTGTCGAAGGTAGGGCCTGATGGTTTTGAGCCGTGAACGACTTCTCACTGTGTATCTGCTTGCGGTGTTTCTGTTGTTCCTTCAGCTTTCCCTCTTTCGAGACATTCAATACCATACATCAATCTTTAAGGAAGGGGGTGAAGAGCTTTTCTGCTGGTCGCATCTATTGGTTAGTTTTGCTGTATTATGAACTATAAACTATAGAGGAGGGAAGAATATGAAAAAATTTTTAACCTTGGCGTTGAGTATTATTGTTGTTATCTGCTTTACTGCTACTATTTCTACCGCAGTGGAGAAACGCAGCAAATTCGGGGTAGATCTACGTCACGACACGGCCAAACGGGTCAGCTTCAAAACTTCCGATGAAAATGTAAAGTGGAAAATGATCATGTCCTGGAGCAAGGGACTGCTGTTTTACGATATGGCTACACATTTCTGCGACAGCGTCCGCTTGGCGTCTGCTGGAAGGCTGAATATCAAGCCATTTTCTGCCGGTGAACTGATTCCGGCAAACCAGGTGTTCGACGCGGTTTCCAAAGGCTCAGTTCAGATCGCGCACTCTTCGCCACTTTACTGGAAAGGAAAAAATGAGGCATTTGTCGCTTTTGCATCGGTACCGTTCGGATTGGATGGTGAAGGGTATAACATCTGGCTCTATGAAAGAGGGGGGCTCGAGATG
>CAYMYS010000007.1:0-427 GCA_964394725.1 uncultured Syntrophaceae bacterium | reverse complement strand
CGGTCAGGAAATGGGATTGTTCTCGAACAAACGCGCGACAAAAATGAGCGATTTCCAGGGAATGCGGATCCGTACCCCTGGCTGGTACATGGACATCATGAATAATCTGGGCGCCTCGGTCAGCCCCCTGCCCGGCGGCGAAGTGTACCTTGCGCTGGAGCGGGGTATCATCGATGCGGCGGAATATTCGACACCCGCCATCAACTACCCCATGGGGTTCGATGAAATTACCAAATACGCCATTCAGCCAGGTGTGCACCAGCCTGGTTTTCAATGCGATATCATCATCAATCAGGATGCCTGGGACAAACTGCCGGAAGATTTGAAATGGATTGTCAACATCTGTGCCAAAGAAACCCAGTTGTGGTCCTACAATTGGATCAACGGCCTGAACGCCAAAGCCATTAAAATGTTCAAGGAAAACATT
>CAYMYS010000006.1:0-53234 GCA_964394725.1 uncultured Syntrophaceae bacterium | reverse complement strand
CTTTATTTCCGGCGTAAGTCTTGCGTGTGTCATTGCCGTTTTTGCCATTTGCTCTCTCCTTTGCCTTTTTGTATACCAGAACGATACACATCGGCAACCGATTTGTCAAGGTACTTTTCCCCAACTGAAGAGCAGTAAGAGCTTATGAAGGGTTTACTGGGTCAGGCTTTCCTTATTGGCGTTGTTGGGTCTTGAGTTTGCCGCGGATTTACGCGGATTGATCTCACGCAAAGGCACCTGTCTGCGCGCGACGCACAGGCAGGCAAAGGACGCTAAAAAGGCTTGATTAATTAGGGTCAGCGCCCTTTTACGATGTGGGGGACAGAGCCCCCACGCTACGCTGAGTACACGATCCCGATTTGGTAGAGATAAATCGGAGGATAACGATTTCAAGCAATCCCCTGTTTATGGTCACCAAATATTTCATCAAAAAAGGTATCCTTGTTCAAGGTCTGTTGCCAGTGTCTATGCCGTTTTACACTTTCAACTCGCTTTCCCCGCGGTATAGATAAAAACCGGATGGCGTCTACATTTCCAAGTTCCCGGAAAAATATTTCTATATGCGTGCCAACGCGAACCGGTCTGAGTTAGAAAAATGAAAAATCTAATTGTGCAAACCTTTTGTTTTGTCCTTTTGTTTTGTCCTGTAGTTTTGCACCCGGGTTACGATACAGCTCCGCCCTCTGAATTACATCAGGAATATATTTTCAAGTGATTTAAGAATGTTACGCTTATGCAATACTCAAAATGATTCTAGTTATGCAACCTTGGGACAGGAATTTTATTCGTGACTATTATCGTTGTTTTCTACTTCGAGCGGAAAGCTCGTTTCATTTACTTCTTGCGTTAATCGCTTGATCTCTTCCTCAAGCCGAGTGTATTCCTCAATCTTTCTCTTCAGAAAGTGATATGTTACTTTCGTTTTTTCTTCGATTCCATGGGGTGTCAGGTGGTATAAATAGGCGGTTTTGTGTTCCGATGTTTTGAAATTGCTCACCTTCACCAACCCCTTTTCGATCAGTGCTCTGAGCAGGAAGTTCACCTTCCCAAGACTAATTCCCAATCTGGCAGACAGTTCACGCTGCGTTGTAGAGGGAGAACCATTGATCTCCCTGAGCATGCTCAAAATCTCTTCTGTTTTCCTGGTTGACACATCACGATCAGACATATAAAACCCTTTTTGATTCTTAAAGCCCCCCGATGTCTCATATGTTCATCCATTGAACATGAGAAACTTTAATGAAGAATAAATGGAAAGTCAAGAGAAAATACTCCCGAATATAGCAAAAGTTAAGCACATAAAGTCATCCTTACATATACAATATGTCACAATAAAATGCCTTTTACATATATTAACAACAAATACCTTTTTATATATTGACAAATGGCTCAAAATTCTTATAATAGGCAATTCTAATTTACTCAGAGGGATGCAGATATGTATGCAGTCATAAAAACTGGTGGAAAGCAGTACAAAGTCTCAGAGGGAGAGATCCTCAAGATAGAGAAACTCGAAGGAAACAGGGGCGATGCCGTTTCTCTCGACGATGTCCTGATGATTTCAAAGGGTGGAGAGATCAAAGTGGGGACACCTCTCGTTGAGGGGGCGAAAGTTGTAGGGGAAATCGTAGGCCAGACCAAGGGCTCCAAGATTACGGTCTTCAAGATGAAGAGACGGAAGGGATACCGCAATAAGACAGGTCACCGGCAGAACCTTACAAACCTCAGAATAAAAGAAATCGTGGGATAGCGAAGGAGATATACTATGGCTCATAAGAAAGGCCAGGGAAGCACCCGGAACGGGAGAGACAGCCAGTCACAGCGAAGGGGCGTAAAGGTATACGCTGGTGAGAGTGTAACCGCCGGCACCATTATAATACGCCAGCTCGGAACAAGGATCCATCCGGGGCTCAATGTCGGCATGGGTAAGGACTACACCCTTTTTTCAAAGATCGACGGAACAGTCAAATTCGAGAGAAAAGACCGGGACAGAAAAAAGGTAAGCGTCTACGCTTCCTGAAAGATACAAAGGCGCGTTGCTTATCCGATATGTACTCACTGAAGGGGTGTTAGTTTCTTACGAAAAACTAGCACCTTTTTTATTTGGGATTTGGCGGCATGTTATCCTTGACGACTTTATGAAAAGTCAAAAAATCGAGCAACTCCCACGGAAGTCCATAAATACTTAAAAGAACTGGATTCCCGATCAAGCCGGGAATGACGAGGCGGGAAACGTCAAAACAAGGATATAACAGAGTAAAGCAGCAATGGTTTATTAGTGAATGAATTATAAACAGATTTTCTATGTACCAATGATGAACAGGGCCTTCTCCAATTTAATACTATTATGAGATTTGTCGACGAAGCAAAAATATATATCAAGGCCGGCGATGGTGGAAAGGGATGCGTCAGCTTCCGGAGGGAGAAGTTTGTCCCCCGCGGTGGACCAAACGGCGGAGACGGCGGCAAGGGAGGCGACATTATATTCCAAGCCTCGCGCAGTCACCGGACACTTCTCGATCTGAAATTCAACCAGCATTGTAAGGCCAAGCACGGAGCCCATGGGCAAGGAAGCAACAAGACGGGCAAAAACAGCGATGATATGTTAATCGCTGTGCCCCTGGGAACGATTATCAGAGACCTTGAAGACCAGTCTATTATCGCAGACTTGACAGAGAACGGCCAGATCTGTATTGCCGCACAAGGCGGCATCGGAGGAAGAGGAAATGCCCGGTTTGCAACATCCACAAACAGGGCGCCGCGATACGCCCAGGACGGTATCCCCGGTGAAGAAAAGGTCATCGGCCTTGAATTAAAACTCCTGGCAGACGTGGGAACGGTCGGTCTCCCCAATGTAGGAAAATCAACGTTTATATCGGTGATTTCCGCCGCAAAACCAAAGATTGCCGATTACCCCTTTACAACACTGAGGCCCAATCTGGGAGTGGTCCAATCGGGAGATCATGAAAGCTTCGTCGTTGCCGATATCCCGGGGCTGATAGAGGGGGCCCACCTCGGCATGGGACTGGGCATACGCTTTCTCCGCCATATCGAAAGGACCACACTTCTGCTCCACATCATAGATATTTCGAGGGACCCATATGAGGGAGCCTGGCAGGATTACGAAAAAATCAACAATGAGCTTGTCAGCTTCAGTCCCGCTATGCTGGAAAAACCTCAGTTAGTGGCCATAAACAAAATGGACCTTCCCGTGACGCAGGAAAGAATAAAAGAGGTAATGGAAGTCTTTGAAAGTAATAGGATCAGTGTCTTTCCCATCTCGGCAGCAACGGGCGAAGGCATCGACACACTGAAATATGAAATCGTCAAAATACTAAACACGACGCCCCGCTAAAGGGGAAAGTCCCCTTTAGGGGATAAGTGCGTTAACGAATTTGCTTTCCTTCAGAAAGCATATTCTAACTTACTAACCGGTTGAATAGCGATCATGTCACAGGAACGAAAAGAAATATTGGAAAAGGCGAAACGGATACTCATCAAGATCGGAAGCGGAGTCCTCACCGGGAAAGACGGCCTCGATCTTGAGATCATCGAAAATCTGGTCAATGAAATCTCGGAGTTTTCCAAAGAGAGATATCAGTTCGTCATCGTTTCTTCCGGCGCAATAGCATCGGGCATGCATAGAATGGGGTTTAAAACCAGACTCCAGAGCCTTCCACAGAAACAGGCGGCGGCGGCCATCGGCCAGGGAAGACTGATGCGGGTCTATTCCAACGCCTTTGGAAAACATGAAATTGTTACCGCACAGATCCTTCTCACACTGAGCGACCTCAGCGACAGACAAAGATTTCTCAATACACGCAACACACTGTCAACACTTATGGAATGGGGCGTCATTCCCATCATCAATGAAAATGACACAGTAGCCGTCGATGAACTAAAATTCGGAGACAATGACAATCTCGCCTCTATGCTGGCAAATATCATGGAGGCCGACCTGGTCATAAATCTGACCAACACGGAGGGCCTCTACGACCGAAACCCCCGCAAATCAGAGGACCACACTCTTATCCGGACGGTAAGGGAAATAACTGCTGAAATCGAGGCGATGGCATCGTCAGAGACAGACCCCATGGGAATGGGGGGTATGAAGAGCAAGGTCATCTCCGCCGGAAAGGTAACCACCTTCGGCATCCCCTACATCATCGCCTGCGGGAAAGAGGCGGGTATCCTGGGGCAGATTTTTTCGGGCACAGAGGTTGGAACCCTCTTTCTTCCCATGGAAGAACACCTGACAAGCAAGAAACACTGGATAGCCTTTACGCTGAAATCGAGGGGGAGAATTTACATTGATGATGGTGCAAAAAAGGCCATCGTAAATCAGGGAAAGAGTCTCCTCCCCTCGGGCATCGTAAGAATCGAGGGTAATTTTTCAGTGGGTGACCCTGTAACATGCAGGGATTCCAAGGGCTCAAAAATAGCAAAGGGACTGGTAAATTACTCCTCTGAGGATATCGACAGGATAAAAGGCTTGAGAACCGACAGAATCGAACAGGTTCTTGGCAACAAGACCTACGATGAAGTCATCCACCGCGACAATATGGCAGTATCGATAACTGCGAAAAAGCGTTAATCCCCGTCACCTGCACTCCGAAACCCAACTATTACATATTTATCGAAGGCGAAGACAGTAGAGGCGTTGAGACATGCACAGGCTGTTGTTTTTCCATTGTCGTGAATTTTGTTGTATAGTGCCTTTTGATTTTATTCCTCCCAATTTCTACATTCTCTCGACGGTTCTCTAAATCTTTCAATAGGTTGGAACTGGGGGATATGGCACTGTCTACGATATCCTGTCAGAAACTATGGATTGCTGCTGATTTAAAATATAAATATATATCGGAGCCGTCCCGTATATCAAGTTCAAAAAGAGAACTTTTTGTTATCATCGACTTAAAAAGGATGTCGTTGACCATCAAATCTATCTCATAATATAGGCCTTGATCCAACACACCTGTAATCACTCCTCTAAATGCATTCCGCATGCTTGATGAGAATGGCTCCTTGCTCAAAACAATATCTTCCGGCCGTATGGCAATATATCCATGGTCCTTCGACGGTCTTCGTGCAAGCTCTATTTCCAGGGAATCGACAGTTGCCCGCGTATCTTTGAATTGAGCTGCAAAGAGATTTTTCATTCCGACGAAGTCAGCCACAAAGGTGGAATTAGGTTTTTGAAAGATGTCTTTCATGCATCCGATTTGCTCGATTTTTCCCCTGTTCATAATAGCAGCTCTATCCGAAAGGGACAGGGCTTCGGCAAAGTCATGGGTTACCATAAGGAACGTTGTGTCTGATTGTGCATGCAGTCGTTGAAGTCCTTTTCTTATTTCTTCCCTGAAAGAGGGGTCCAATGCCGAGAGGGGTTCATCGAGGAGCAATACCTTGGGATCAACTATAAGCGCTCGCGCCAGTGCCACACGCTGGTTTTCTCCTCCGCTCAGATTGGTTGGTAGCCGTTTTAAGAGGTGAGAGAGATTCAATTCATCGATCAACTGCTCAAGTCTTTCCTGCGCGTCCTTCCTCTTCATCTTTCGGTAATGAAGTCCGTAGGTGATATTGGCAAGGACGGAAAGGTGGGGAAAGAGGGCGTAATCCTGATATACGATGCCTACTCCCCTTTTTTCAGGTGGCAGGCGTGTCACGTTTTTGCCTCCCAAAATGATATTTCCTTTGTGTATCGGTACCAGACCGGCAATTGCCTCCAAAAGAACGGTTTTACCTGCCCCTGTCGGTCCCATGAGCGTGAAAAAAGAGCCTTTTTCAATGTCCATATTGATATCCTGGAGGTGAAATTCGCCGAGACAGATAGAAAGATTTTGAATGGAAATCATTGTTCTTTCCTGTTGTGTAATGTGAGAAGTCTTAATACCAGGAACAAGATCAGACAAATAGAGATCAGCCAGACTGCCACAGGTTGAGAATATTTTAGTCCGTAACTCTCAAAACGTTCGTACAGCAGGACTGGTGCAATCATAGGGTGATAGGCAACGATGACAACGGCACCGAACTCACTTAAAGCGCGGGCGCTGCACATAATGATACCGATCAGCATGCTGCGCCAAGCGAGTGGAAAGGTAATCCGAGCAAAGGTGCTAAACATGGAAGCCCCAAGGCTTCGTGATACATTCTCAAGCCGGGGGGGAATACTTTCAAAACCGTTCTTGACGGCATTAACGTAAAAGGGAAGCCCCACGAATGTAAGGACGACGACAATTCCCGTCACACTGCCCATGATCCTGATCCCAAGCTCACTCAAAATTTGTCCGAGCCAGTGACCCTTTCCCGCGATACTGAGGATCGCGATGCCAACTACGGGATGGGGAATTGCGATCGGCAGATCGATGATGCTTTCTACAAGGTGTTTCCCTCTGAAATTCGTCCTCGCCAGTATATAGGCAAGGGGTGTTCCAAAAAGAAAGGAGATGAGGGCGGCCAATCCGGCTGTATAGATACTGAGCCAGATCGACCGCACAACATTTTTGTCCTGTATGGTCTCTTTGAGCATCGTCAGGGAAGGAGCCGCCAGCATCTGGATCAGAGGAAGAAGTATGAAGGCCATAATGATGACCCCGCATGATACTGTGACCCAGAAAAAGGGTTCCTTCTTTACCATTTTTCTTCCGCTTCCTAATCCTTCACAACAACCAGTTTCTGAAGTTCGGAGGAGAGTTTCTCTTTCATCGCCTCAGTAGGAACCCTGCAGGGGATGAAAGGGGGCTGCCCCATATCTTTCAGTATCTTGAGACCTCCCTCGGGGTCAAGCATGTACTGAAGGAAGGTAACGGCGGCCTCTCTGTTCGGTTCGTCTTTGATAAGAGTGATACCATAGGTGCAAGAACCGCCCTTCATGTTCATGAAGGTTCCCGGTTTCTTGCCTGTGACCCTTACAACTGCCTTGGAATAGAAATCATCGTATTTGTAATTACCGAGATTAATTTCATCGGGAAGTATAATATACTTGAGTTCGTGCTGAACGGCGACAGAGAGGTATTCCCAGGCATAGTCCATATTGACGGTCTGAAGCAGGGAGATAAGTTCCACTGACTTTGGTCGTATATTTTCAATAGGACGATTTGCCAGCATTTTTTCGTAAAGTCCGGGCATCTTATAATGTTTCTCGGCAAGCTGCATGACCATAAGAGATCGGTAGCCACAGGGATCAAGGTTTTGATCTGAATGTCCCCAAACAACTCCCTTCCTCTGGAGGATGTCATACCAGTTACTGTCATTGACCTCACCGGCAAACTTGCTCTTATCTGTGTAGCAGAGAACAAGTTGATTTGTTGCAAAGCGGATATTCAGTGAAGCATATTGGGGAATCAGCAGTTTGTCAATCACCTTGTAGTCGGCCGATGCCATGATATCACATGGTTTCTTCAGGTCCGATACCTTTCGTGCGGCTTTCTGGCTACCGCTTGCCTCCCGCTGAAGATCGATCTTCGGGTACTTCGCCTCAAAGGCCTTTTCCATAGCATCAAAGGGAACGGAAAGACTTCCGGCATGAAACATGACAAGCTTCCCAGATGGTTCCGCCATTGCCGGGGATGTAAAAAAGATGATTGTTAGAAGAAATAACCCCAGCATTATCCGTTTATACACTACGTTTCTCATGTAAATATTCTCCTTTCTTATTTGATTATCATTCGAATTGATCAATTCATATATTTTTTGTAATTAAATGTCAATATAAAATATTATAGGTTATTATTTAGCAGTATTTGTTATAATTATGCCTTATTGACTGTTAGCATGGTCGGTGATATATTCTAAATATGGAAGAATTGTTAACGACAAAGGAACTTGCTGATTTTCTCAGGTTAAATGAAAAGAAGGTCTATCAACTGGCAAAAAGCAGTGATATCCCTCATGTGCGTATTTCAGGCAAGTGGCTCTTCCCTAAAAAGCATATTGAACGATGGATAGACGAAAACGTGCAGAGGGAAAAAGACATACTTATTGTGGGAAGTGATGATGTGCTTTTGTCGAGGCTTTTATCACTATATTCAAGAGAAAAATTTCCCGAATCGCAGGCCTTTTATTCTTCAGTTGGGAGCCTTAAGGGTATTCAAGCGCTTTCTCAGAGGAAGGGTCAGGCCTGTTGCTCTCACCTTTTGGATATGGCATCAGGGGAATATAACGTTCCCTTTCTCCAAAGACTACTGTCACCTCAAAAATATATCGTTATTAATATGTGGCATAGAACTCAGGGGCTTATCGTTGCAAAATCCAACCCTTTGGGGATAAAGGGACTTGAAGATATTGCTGGAAAGAAGATCAAATACATCAATAGAAACTCGGGTTCTGGAACACGAGTCCTTTTTGAGTTACTTCTGATGGAGAAGGGCATAGATCATAGCATGATCGAAGGGTTTGACAATGAGGTGAATACGCACATGGAGGTTGCCCTTAAAGTTTTTTTCAACGAGGTCGATGTAGGACTTGGGATTGAATATGTCTCCTATCCCTTCGGATTGGATTTTATACCTGTGAAGGAGGAGCGATTTGATCTTGTTGTCCCTCGAGACCTTTGTTTCACCGGGTCCATGAAAGACTTTATTACATACATTGATCCTCTCAAGATCAACGAGATTGCACACAATTTGCCGGGATATAATCTGCGTGATACAGGAAAGGTAATTTTTGAGGGATAAGAAAATATCACTGCTTCTATTTGCATCCAAAAATCAAGATGCCTTTTTCCCTTCGTTACAGGTATGGCACCAGGCATTATCTTCTCCTGCCTTTATAGCTCCTTTTCACATTCTTGAGTACTTCTATCGCATTGGGTCTCCCCAACGCTGTGCCGATGTTCCGAATCGGAAGTACTACTGTCCCTTTTCTCTTTTTTGTAATAGTCACCTATGGCCTCTTTGAGAGCCTCAGCCGCCAGCTGTGCACAGTGTTGAGACTCATCGGGCAGTCCTCCCAGGGCATCAAGAATATCATTTTTTTCTAACTGATAGGCGTCTTCCACCGTTCTTCCTCTCGCCAGTTGAGCCGCCGCTTTCCCACTGATTATCGAGGGGAAACAGCCGTCCGTATCGTAGGTCGCTTCAATTATCCTGTCATCTTCTATTCTCAACCAGATTCCTATCGTATCTCCACAGATCCCCTTGATTGACGCGTGGCCATCGGGATTTTCCATGAAACCGAATCTGGGGATGTAGTAATCTGATCGCGCTTCGCTTTGTCTCTTAATTGACATATCTCCACTTCACTTTTTTAAATATCACACACACACAACAGTGACGGGTAGTTCCTCTCCCGCACCGGTTACACTGTAGCACAAAACCGCTCTTATTACGCCCCTCTTTCACGCATCTTTATGTGTCCGGCATCACAACCTGGCATACAAAATGAAGAATCAGAAAGTTCACCATTCATGTAAGCCGACACAACCAGTCCAACATCCCCTGCAATGAAGGATATTGTTTCTATACCATAGGTTGCCAGACTATCCTCAACCTCGCGTGACAGGGCACCACAAATCAGCGTATGAACTCCAGATGCGGCCAGATTAGCCGCTTTGAGATTGGGATTGTTATCTGCAAGGTTCTCTCGACTTTTGTTAATGATTACTCCCTCTTCCACATCCAGAATAAGAATCTGTTGAGAGACATCAAAAACGGGTGAAATCCGACCTTTCCAGATGGCAAGGGCTATTCGCATGGCACAACACCTCCGACTATCTTTAATCAAAAGCAAAGGGTATGCCACAGGTAATATCAGCGAATAAAGAGTTACGTAAGGTGAGATAATTCAGGGGATATGTCCCTCTGCCGACAAAGAGAAAGGGATGCGACAATCTCATATGTGTGATGCAGACACGATTATAGGTAGCACAAATGCAACTCTATTCTGCGGACCCTCTCGAACGACCGTCGCGGTCGGGTAAAGGAATGCCCAGGTCCTTCATCCTTCGAAAGAGGGTACTCTTGTGTATGCCCAGTTCTTGAGCCGTGGCAAGTCTGTTATAATTATTCCGTTTCAGGGCCTCTTTTATGGTCTGCGACTCGAAAACCCGCAGGGAACCGGCCAGCGTTCCCGATTCGTTCGTCGATTTGACTTTTATGACGTAATTATCGGGAAGGTGCTCCTGTTCAATAAGACCCTCTTTACAGAGGACAAAGGCGTGCTCGATGATATTTTCCAGTTCGCGGATATTGCCGGGATAATCGTTGACCATCAGGAGCGACATAACATCGGTGCTGACGCCGGTAACGCACTTTTCCTGGATACGATTGAACCGCGTGATGAAGTGATCGACAAGAATAGGAATATCCTCTTTGCGTTTTCTCAGCGGCGGCATCTCAAGCTTGATGATATTGATCCTGAAATAGAGATCGCTTCTGAACTTACCCTTTTTCATCCGCGAGGTAAGATCACGATTTGTTGAGGTGACAACCCGCACATGTGCCGAGACAGACTTCGTCCCTCCCAGGG
The DNA here is from genome assembly GCA_964394725.1 of uncultured Syntrophaceae bacterium. Classification (GTDB taxonomy): domain Bacteria; phylum Desulfobacterota; class Syntrophia; order Syntrophales; family UBA2210; genus JAFGPZ01. Next base: position 42,767 of record CAYMYS010000006.1, on the reverse strand, counting down.
GTTCATAGCTCCTTTCCTGTAAAACACGAAGCATCTTCACCTGGAGCGCATTACTCATTTCTCCGATTTCATCGAGAAATATCGTCCCCCCTTCGGCCAGTGCAAAGCGCCCCGGTTTATCCCTTTCGGCGCCGGTAAATGCACCCGCCTTGTATCCGAACAGCTCAGATTCGAGAAGCGTTTCGGGCAATGCCCCACAATTAACGGCAACGAAGGGTTTGTCGCTTCTGCTGCTCATGCTGTGGAGCGCTTGCGCCAGCAATTCTTTGCCCGTTCCCGTTTCTCCCTGAATGAGGACTGTACTGTCACTGGCGGCAACCTGGGGCAGCATGTCGAAGATCTTGCGCATCGCTTCGCTTCGGCTTATAAGATCGCCGGCCCGGAATCTACCTTTCAGTTCTTTGCGCAATTCCTCAACAAGACTGAGATCTCGAAAGGTCTCCACTCCTCCCATGATCTTTCCCTGCTCATCGCAGAGGAGTGCCGTCGAAATGCTGATGGGAATGCGCTTACCCCCGGCATCAACAATAAATACAGACTTGTTGATGACCGGCATTCCCGTCTCTATAGTCTTTTTCAGTGCGCAATCAACCTCGCAGATACTTGTCCGAAAGACCTCCGAACAGTTCCTCCCAATGGCCTCTTCCCGCGGTACCCCCGTAATTTGTTCTGCCGCTCGGTTGAATGACGTTATCCGCCATTCATGGTCAACGGTGAATACTCCGTCGGAGATGCTTTCCAGGATTACCTGCGTGGTCTCTACGGATGACTGATTCATTACTTTTACTCACCCAGTGTCGCTTAATTAATTCCCCATACTACCAAGGTATTTCAGATCTGAATCCCTCATGAATACTCTACATATGGAAATAGTTCATAGGTGTCAACCGGAAAATAACACAGTGCCCATACTATTGCGGCAAAGGCACTCTCCAAAAATACTTTCAACCTACCCCATAGGTCCCGCCCGACTCCAGTCATAGAAAGGAGCGACATTCTCTACATTAGGTACCCTTTGCACTTCTCTTGAGTTCCCTGTCTATAGCCTCGGTCAGGCTTCCCCCTTTGAGCAATTTCCCATTGATAAAAATGGTAGGAGTTGACCGCACCCCCACGTGTCTCCCTTCCTTTTTATCCCTTTCAATCAGCGCATCGATGGCGGGATCTTCGCAGTCACTGTCGAATCGTTTCATATCGAGCTTCAACTCATGGGCGATATCTCTAATGATCTCATCATTCATCCTGTTATGATTTTCCAACAACTTTCTGTGAAAGTCCCAGAATTTGCCCTGGTTTTTCGCGGCTAGTGCCGCGCGCGCAGCCTTCCTTGAAAATTCGTTATTCGTCAAAGGATAATTTTTTACCACCAGTTTTACATGATCGGGATAGGTTTCCAGCACCTGCCGGAATAGCGACTCAAGCCGCGCACAGTATGATCACTGGTAGTCATCGAAGACCACGATGGTGACTGCGGCATCCGGGGGTCCCTGAAAGGCACGTCCATCAATATTTAGCTGGTTTATCAAATCCACCTGAACAATCCTGACAACCTTGGACGAACTGCTCCTGAGAAAGAGTCTGTTCTTTGTCTGTGAATATGTAATACCGTCGAATACCCTGCTCACCGTGATCGTCCCTGATACTGTGCCAGCAGGAAGGGAATAAACAATTATCTCTCCCGGGACGAGGACAAACATTAAACTACCATCTTCCGAGGTGGCCACATCGAGGGGCTGAGACTCCAGTTCGATTTGCTTTTCTATGGACCAGTCCACAGCGGCATGCCCCGCCTGAGAGAGGGGCAACCAGCAGACTATGATAAGGATACCTATGGTCCATTTCATTGAAATTAGTTTCATCTACCTGATCCCTTTCATCTTTCCTTTTACACACCTTATTATCGCTGTTCATATAACGATGGTTCGTTATTGTTTTATCTGAAATAGTGGAAGGGGGATTTTAATCACTCGGTTTTGTTTATGAAGATTACACCCTACTTTATATCTTCAACTGCAACAGAATTACATTTTCTTCTTACCACATTTTTGTCTGAAGATGTATTACATAATTGGCGCCGGCACATCGCATTGTGAGGGATCTCCGGCTATCAGGAAAATTACTATTTTTAACCCTTGACATTCAATGCCTCTAGTAGATAGAGAATGATGTACTACAAAAAATCAGGAGGACTTGAAGCACTATGAAGCGAGAGGAAGCGATAAGACATTCGAAGGAATTGCTGAAGGAAGAAAAGGTTTCTGGTTTTGATCACGTAAGCAGGGTGGCCCACTGGTGCCGCTATATGGGGAAAATCGAAGGGGCTGATCTTGAAGCCCTCGATATTGCTGCCTTTCTTCATGACATTGGGCTCAACAGGGTGGGACTAAAAACGCATCATACGGAAGGTGCCTCTATGGCGGAGGAACTCCTTAGGAAAGAAGGGGTCACCGAAGACCGGGTAAAACAGATCGGCCGCATCATCGAACGCCATGCCATGCATGCGCATGAAGCGGAACGGATCGAGGAAAAGATCATAAATGACGCCGACCGCATCGACCATATGGGTGCCATAGGTATAGTCAGGGCAATTGCACGGGCAATCCTGGTAAAAAAGGACTATTCGGGAGATGTGGCCGATGTTCCTGAACTCTTACGAGGTGCTGTGGCAAATACAAAAAAACGTGTCTATACCGATACCGCCATAAAACTCGTTAATGAAAGGGCCGCCTATGTAGAAAAATTTATAGAACAATTAGAGAAGGAGCTTGCCGAAACAGGAAGCTCCATTGACTAATACAACAAATAATACACTATCCCAAAGCGTTCCCCTGTTTCACTGACTGCAAGACTTACGGTTAGCTTATTTTATTTTTGTTCAGCAATCAGACAAAAATGGCGTGGGGTCTTCACCCCACGCCAGAAACCATATCAGTTAGGAATGTATGTTATGCCTGAACTCTAGTCCTGCCAGAGGTTTGTATGCCTTCAAAAGGAAGAGGTGTACGACTTCCATCATCTTATGTTCTAAAATGGTCTCAAGAAGACTATCTGCCGCTTCCTGGGGAAATTCAGTGATTTCACCTGTGCCGTCATTGAACACTGCCTTAGGGAAGGCCTTGACAAACTTTCTCTTATTTTTCTTAGGTACAGTTACTGCGAGAACCTTATCCTTGATATTGTCACCAAGGCCGGCCTCTTCAAGTTTCTTTACCTTCTCATCATCCAACGATATCTTGATTGTATAATCAATTGCCACAATAAACCTCCTGATAATTTTTTTTAATCTATCTCTTCCTTTATTGAAACGGCTATTTTATAAAGGATTGTTAGTATCAAAAACCCGGCCGCCCATACACCGGCACTGATCACCAACTCGAGGGCAGTAGGCCAATACTCTGTTATTCTGTCAAAGGGATTTGGCACAAAACCACCGGTGATCAGACCGAGCCCTTTGTCTATCCATGTCGTAAAAACCACCATAATACAGGCAACGGCCAAAGTAACATGGTTTCTTCTTACAGCCGGAATTACGAGAAGAATACTTGCCACTATCATCCCTATCATGGATACCCACATCCAGGGAACAAGCTTTCCATATCCCGCAATACCAACAAAAAGATACTCAAAATGACGCATATGGTCCGGTATCTGACTGTAAAATACTGTAAATACTTCAAAGGCAACAAAAAGAACATTTATTATAATACAATAGGTAACAATCTTGGCGAGTGTCTGAATTGGCTTCGTTCCCGCATCGAATTTTGTAAATTTCTTCAAGATCATTGCAAGCAGTATTAATAGCGCAGGTCCCGCTGCAAATGCCGAAACCAGAAAGCGCGGCGCCATGATTGCCGTAAGCCAGAACCCCCTTCCCGGAAGACCGGCATAGAGAAAGGCCGTCACGATATGGATGCAGGGGGCCCAGGGAATGGAGAGGTATATCAAAGGCTTCACCCAGGTTGGCGGCGGCGCCATATTTTTCTCCGCTTCCAGTACCGTCCAGCCGATAACAATATTCAGGAGAAAATAGCCGCTCAGTACCACCATATCCCAGAAGAGCACCGAATTGGGCGTCGGGTGCAGGATCACATTGAAGACCCTCATCGGTTTGCCGAGATCGACAAAGATAAAGAGAACGCACATCGATACCGCCGCAACAGCGAGGAACTCTCCCAGAATGGTAATCCTGCCGAATATCTTGTAATCATGCAGATAGTAGGGAAGAACAAGCATCACCGCCGAGGCGGCCACACCGACAAGATAGGTAAATTGAGCGATATAGAAACCCCATGAAACGTCCCTGCTCATACCGGTTACCTGCAGTCCCAGTCTCAACTGAACGAGGTATGCCATAAATCCGGCACCGACAACGGCAAGGAGCACTATCACCAGTCCCCAATATTTTTTATCACCCGCTAATGCCCTTTCAAACATACATCACCTCATACAACATAATAAACTTGGGGACTTGTGCCCAGGTAGGGCTTACGTCTAATGGTATAATGTTCACGCATTATCTTTCTCAATTCCGACTGGGAGTCCATAATATCACCGAATACCATCGCCCCCCCGGACTCCTCCACACATGCCGGCATAAGACCTTCGGCAAGTCTCTCCGCACAGAAATTACATTTTTCCACAACCCCTTTTTCCCTTGTTGGATATTCGGAATTTCTATTTTTGATAAGGGAACGATAGTCTCCCCAGTTGAAACTCCGCGCCCCGAAGGGACAGGCAGCCATGCAATAGCGGCATCCGATACAACGGTGTTGATCCATCATGACAATGCCATCTTCCCTCTGCCAGGTTGCCTTTGTGGGACACACCCTGACACAGGGCGGATTATCACAATGATTACACATTACAAAAAAACGCTTTCCCTCCATACCTTCCGGCATGTGCTCATGTTCGTCTCCGGGAAAGGCGTTCTCAAACCGTTCGAGCCATATCCACTTAATCTCTCTTTTGGGATCGCCTACATCGGGAACATTATGGACGTGATGACAGGCCTTTATGCACTTTTCTGCAGTCTCTTCTGTGAGTTTCTTCATGTCTATCAGCATGGCCCATCTCTTGGCCGTCAAGGCCTCTGCCTTGGGCAGATACGTGGCCTCTAATTCGCCCGGCGCCAGAAGCTCCACAAACTTCCACCCTCCCAGCAATCCAATTATGGTGGACACTCCCGTTATCTTCAAAAACTTTCTTCTATCTATTGTTGCAGTTTTCTCTTCCACAGTCTTCATCCTGCCCATTCCTTTGGATTTTGTATATGGCAACCCCAGCAAACGGGTGTCTTTGTCGTATGCTGATGACACTCGTTACAAAATTCTTCGTAGTTTGAGTGACATTCCAAGCATGTACGTTGAAGACTTATCGTGTATTTCTTTCCCTTATATCCCGTATATTCCCGGTTACCTTCGCGGACAGCCTGATCCCTCCATTCATCGAGGAGCACCATGTGATTCTCTCTCATTTCCTCTTTCGGAAGAACACAGAAACGTTCTGCCTCCGGCAGTTGCTGGATTACAGGTGTATCAAGTTTCGGTTCCGGCATTTTCGCCGCCTTTCCCGCATGATAGAAGAAGGGAAACGCCGCAATGACAATAAATACGACAATCCCTGCTATGACCTTTCCCCGGTCATAAATCTTCCCCTGCTTGTAAAACCCGGTCTCCTTGAGACAGTTTATTACCTTTTTTTTCTCCTCAGGCATCCTCATCCCTCTTAGTCTTCCGCTGTTTCTTCTGACTCAAATCCCTTCAGGGGTCTATAGCGTAAATCTGTCTTTCTCTCCTTCTCACCAGGGATCACCATGGCATTTGCCACCATCTCATGCAAGCCATTCACATCCACTCCCGGAACCCAGTAGTCCAGGAGGGCCGGGAATACTGCCCTATCGATTGCGCATACGCAACTGAGATGGTTTACTCCGTGTTTTTCATGAACATACCGCAGGGCATTTGCCCTGGGGAGTCCGCCGCGCATCCTCAATTCAAAATTTTCATCTGCATTGAGACCACTTCCACTGCCGCAACAGAATGTCTTTTCCTTGATCGTATCCGTGGGCATCTCATAAAAATTGTTGCACACATTATTTATGATGTACCGCGGCTCTTCGATAAGACCTAATGCCCTTGCTGGATTACAGGAATCGTGAAAGGTCGTTATTATATGATCATTCCTCGACTTGTCGAGATTCAGCTTCCCCTGTTTGATAAGATCAGCTGTAAATTCGGTAATATGGACCATCTTCGTCGCTGTTGCATTCTCGAATTTTGTGCCCGTTATAGGAGACACAGGCTCTTCGAGGAAGTCGGCCGGTCCGTTCCAGGTATCCATATACTGGTTGACGACACGCCACATATGGCCGCATTCACCACCCAGTATCCACTTTACGCCCAGCCTCTTGGCTTCGGAATACATCTTGTAATTCAGTCTCTTCCCCATCTCGTGGGACATGAAGTAGCCAAAATTACCCCCCTCGGCGGCATAGCCACTCAAGGTATAGTCAAGACCGAGGTATTCAAAAAGGAGGAGATATCCCATAAATGTGTAGGTTCCGGGATCGGCAAAATAATCGCCCGAAGGCGCTACAAAGAGGATTTCTGCGCCCTTTCTGTTAAAACCGGGATTGGGTCTGATGCCGGTAACCTCCTCGCATTCATCGCAGAAAAAATTTACCGTGTCTTTGTATGCGTGAGGAGGAGCGCCTATATGGCTGCCCGTTCGGTAACAATTCCCGACAGAGGCCATGATCCACTCTATATTTAATCCGACGGAGCTGAGCATTTCCCTCCCCAGTATCGTAATTTCGGCCATATCGATACCGTAGGGACAAAAGACGGAGCAGCGCCTGCATTCCGAACACTGGTGGAAATAGTAAAACAATTCCTTCAGGACATCCTCAGTGAGATCCCTGGCACCGGCAAGCCTGCCAAATATTTTCCCCGCCACTGTGAAATATCTTCGGTATATGGACCTCAGCAGTTCGGCCCTGAGGACGGGCATATTCTTGGGATCACCGCTGCCTATAAAATAGTGGCACTTATCGGCACATGCGCCGCATCTGACGCATATATCCATAAAGAGCCTGAGAGAACGATACCGGTTGAGCCTGTCCTCAAAGGCTGCGAGAAAAATCTCTTTCCAGTTCTCGGGCAGTTTCCAGTCCTCATCGGCTACAGACCATTCCCGCGGATATGGATAATCCAGGATTTCAAGCCATTTAGGATTGGCGGCATTACAATAGATACCCTTCTTGAGCTCAACCTTATTGTCCATCCATGGTGTAGCCGGCGGTCTATATCCTACCTTTGCCAATTCTTCCGGATTCGGCACATTCGCCATTTTTTACTCCTCTATCTCTTTTTCCAATGGAATCCCGGCCTTCTTCATCTGTTTCCGGTACATATTTTCCTGATCCATATAGGTAAAGTGCTGGGGGTCGTATTCCCAGGGATTTTCGTGTCTCTTCCAGCGATTGTTCCCCGCCATATTTCTTGTCATACTGAAAAACACTCCCGGCGCGTGCATGAGTTTACTGAAGGGGAAATAGATGAAAAGTATAGATACCAGGAAGAGATGCATATAAAATATCGCACCGATCCCCTCCGGTATTGTTGGATGGAAGGTAGCCAAGCCAAGAGTCAACTCTTTCACTGCCACCATATCGACTCTGTAGAAATACCTCATAAGTACCCCGGTAATACCGATTGCAAGTATTATAAAAAGAGGAAAGTAATCGGCGGCAAGAGAGATATACCTTATTTTCATATCAAATATCCTTCTCAGGAGAAGGTACATCAGTGCAGCCAGAAGGATTAGGCCGCTTAGATAGACGGTTGGTAGGTAAAGGATAAAAAATCCGTCAAGACGCTCCAGGAGATCGATCACGACAGGCGTCTCTTCCATAAAAAATCTGAGGTGGCGGAGCAGAATCGTCAGGAGGGCATAATGAAAGGCCAGTGCCCCTATCCAGAGCCATTTGCTGGACCAGTAAATCAGCTTCCCCCCCTCGGGATATTTCTGCCATGCCTTCAATTCCGTTTTCATGTTTCTGAAAAGACTCCGGAAAAAGCAGACCTCCAGAAACATCCTGCCGATGACATAGGGCATGCTGTCGGGATTTTCGAATTTATCTCTGATTGTCCTCTTGATCCAGGGAAGGGTCTTGTTTTGCCCGCACGTTGTGGGGATGCGGTAAGGTACGGGAGTACGCGCCCATTTCACGATTCGATTGATAAAACCAACAAATAATATCACAAAGGCCAGATAGGGAATAATGATTCCAAAAAACATTTCCAGGCCGACCTTGGCTCCCGCATAGGGAATAAAAAGCAGCACGATAACCGAAAAAAGTGGAAAGTAAAAAGCAAGATTAAAACTCATTCGCTTGTACCTCGCACGTCGTCATTTCCCCCTCGCTCTTTAAAATTTGTCGTCTCATCCAGTTCTCTTGCCAGCCCGGCCATGCGCAGCAACCCGCTTACTCGGTTTTTCACCTCATTCACCTTTAATTCAAAGAGTTTCTCACGGAATTTCATATAAACATCAAAGGACATAAATGTCAACTCATCCAATTTTGATTCGAAACGCAACAAATCTTCGGGCATGGCCTCTTTCGCCCCTTCTTTTTTCAGTTCCTCTCGTACCACACCCTTCAATAGTGTGAAGAAGGAGACAGCTTCCGATGGAGCAAGCCCCTGAACGGCCCGTATTCTGATAATCTCGTCAAGGAAGGGTTTGATTTCCTCAGAATTCTTTCCCTCGGAAAGGGCACCATATATCCCCGTAATTCCCAAGGTGATCTGGTACGAAACGGGATTACTAAATTTGTCCATCCCCTTTTTGAAAAACCTCGAAGCTTCCGACGGGTAACTTTTCAGTATCAGATTAAACCACTTATCTAAAATTCCCGATTTCTTCTTCAGCAAAAGATCTTCTACGCTCATATATAATCAGTCCCACCCTAGCATTAAAGTCGTCAATATATATGAAATAGACTCCCAATTGTCAATAATAAAAAGTAATTTTTTCGAAATATTTGATAATACTCCAGAGTGATATGGGCCGGACACCGCTTGAACCTATGCATGCAGCCTCCACTATCATAGATAGCTGTGAAGTCCCGAAAGTATATAATTTACACCGAGGTAGGTAAAAATAACTGCGAGGAAACCCAGTATCGAAATCAGCGACATCCTGACACCTTTCCATCCCCTCACAAGGCGGGCATGAAGAAAGGCCCCGTAGATCAGCCAGGTAATCAATGACCATGTCTCCTTCGGGTCCCATCCCCAGTATCGTCCCCAGGCCCGATCGGCCCATGCCGCCCCCGTAATTATTCCCAGCGTCAGCAGGACAAAACCCATGGAGATCATCTTGTAGGTGATTTCGTCCCAGAATTCCCGGCGGGCCGCCATCCTGATTTTAGGCCCAACCAGATAGATGATACTTGTCCCGAAGGATACTGCAAAACAGGCATATGCAAGAAAAGAGCTGACAACATGACTTATCAACCAGTTGCTCTGGAGTGCGGGCATGAGGGGTTGTATATGATCCTCCACCCTCCCCGACAGCGAGGCATAGGCCAGTATGATAAAAGCGAAAAAGGAGGCCACAATGCCGACAAGACCGCTCTTATAATGCCTGAGGAGGAGGAGATAGATAAAGATGATGGACCAGGAAAAGAAGACCAGCGATTCATAAAAATTTGACAAGGGCGCATGGCCGATGCCGAGCTGATACGATTGTATCCATCGAAAGGCAATCGCTACAGTATGAACGGTAATCCCCAAATAGAGAAGCAGCAATGCAGTATGATCGGCAAATTCCCTGCGAAGAACAAGGAAAATCAGATAAAAGAAGGCGGCAAAAAAATAGATAAATGTGACAACACTGACTATATATGTATCGTTCAAAATCACTTACTCCAGACCCAGTTTTCTTGATAATTTTTGAAGTTTCTTTTCGAGGACTTCGCTCCTCTTGCTCGAACTGGCGGCAATACTGATTTCAGTCCCCTTCCCGGCCTCCCTGATCCGGACCCACACCCTTTCGTGGGCAAAAAAGAGATTCAGTATAAATCCTATCAAGACGAGCAGAAAACCGCCCCACACGAAGGGCATACCGGGATTTTTTGATACCCTCAGGCCTGTGTAGTAGTAACGCTTGAAATCTTTTAAGGTAAAGGTAAAATCACCTTCCGCCGAGGCATTTCCCGCCCCGTCCTGAAAGATCCAGAACATTCTGTGCGGTTTTCCTTTTTCAAACAACACCCCTAAAACGGCGGGACCGCGCCCCTGATAATCGGGCTTGAATTCACCGACTGCAATGTGAGTGTCTGCACCGGGGAGAGGGGTTTTCTCCATCATCCTCATCTTCAGGAGTTCCCCTTCATCGGTCTTTCTATTTTTAACATCCACCAGCATATAACTCTTAGGCGCTAAACCATAGGTAGCCTGATAGAATTTAAGTCCCCTGTAGCGTAAGGGATGGTTGACACGGAGCGACGCTGAAAGTGGTTTCCGGCCCCGTTCCAGAATGCTGATATCGGACCGGTACTCTTTCGGGACACCTCCCGCATAAAAATCGACGGTAAAATCGTCACAGCGCACATCGAAACCGAGGCCCAGCACGTGTTTCCCACCGGAGAGGTAGACCCGGTTCGATGTTTCACCCTCGACTACCTTCATAGTCCCGTCGAACCCCCAGATAGCAGCAATCAGGCCCCCGGCAAGTATGAAAAGGACACTGACATGGACAAAGACCACTCCCAGCCGGGAATATTTCCCCTTCTCGGCAAAGAGATAGCTACTACCATCCCCGACGATAGAGGAGGGGCGGCCGATAAGAGACTTCAGCAGTATTCTTGTCTGTCCTTCAATCTCGGAGAACCCCCTGTCGCTCTGAAAGAATGCATTAAACTGCGTCGACCGAAAGATCGCATCATCGTTAATCCCCCCTTTGGGGGAAAGATAGACACGGTATATGCGGCGCAACTGAATGATCGTGCAGACCATCAAATTGACCGCCAACAAACCGATGAGCATCGTAAACCACCAGGAGTGAAAGAGGTCGAAGATATCAAAAAAATCGAGGATAGCATACACACCGGGACGATAGATGGATTGATACTGTTCCGGCGACAGGCCCTGAAGGACTACAGTGCCGACAATGGACATCACGGCCAGTGTAAAAAAGAGAAATATAGCAAGCTTGGCAGAACCGAAGCCCCTGTATATAATGCTGAGTTTATTAATCATGAAAAGGTAACTAGCAGAGATTTCCGCGCATTGTCAAGAAGTTTCATCCCCCGCGGCAGACCGCTTCGGCAGGTGAATACCGCGACTCCAGGCCTATCGACTACGACCTATGCATCGGGGAAATTATTGTCGATTTTCGCGAAAAACTCTTTCACATCTTCAATTTTTTCGGTCATGCGCATGGCCGGCAATGACGAAAGGATCGCTTTGCCGTAAGAACTGTTTACAACTCGTGTATCGAGGATGGCAACGACGCCGTATTCATTCCCGCCACGTATAAGCCTGCCGATTCCCTGCTTCAATGTGAGGATAGCCGCAGGAAGAGCGAGATCAAAAAACCATCTATCACCGAGCCGGTTGCACCGTTCCTGATACACGGGATTGCCGGGAGAAGAAAAGGGAAGCTTTGCGATAATAACCAGGCTCAAATCGTCGCCTCGTATATCCACCCCCTGCCAGAAGGTAGCCGTCGCCAGGAGAACGGAATTGGGCGTATCCTTGAACCACTGGATAAGCTTTGCGGGGGTCATATCCCCCTGTGATTTAAAGGGGTAGGAAATTGAAATATTGTCGGCCACATAATTGAGGTGCCGGTAGGAGGTAAAGAGGACAAGCGCCCTCCCCCACGACGCGTTGATCAAATCCTTTATGACAGCGAGACTCTCCCGCTGGAAGGTCTCATCATTGCCGCCGACAGGCCGGTGGAGGCGTCTATTGACATAGAGCAGCGACTGTTCCTTATAATCGAAGGGTGAACCGACGATCTTTTCCTCGAAGCCGTCGATGCCCAGCCTCCTCTTAATGAATTGAAAATCTCCCCCCGATGTGAGTGTCGCCGACGTCATAATCACGCTTTTGTAAACACTCCGAAGCATACCGAAGGCCTGCTGTGATTCTACAAGGCTGCTTTTCAATTCCAGTGAATCCCTGTTTCCCTCTATATAATAGACCCTGTCCTTGTTCTTCTGTCCGATAAAATCATCGAGATCGGCTGCAAAGGACTCCACATAGCCTGTCGTCGTTTCGATCCTGTCCTTCTGTTCATTGTCGACGGCAGACTTTTTATGCTTCTTCAGCGTGGAAAGGGTCTTTTTCAGCGCCAGATCTCCCCTGAATTTTTTCAGACTTTCTATCACCGACGGAGGGATGGGGGAAACGGGTTGGGATGGAATGACCGCCTTTTTGAAAAAAGAATCCGCCACGGCAAAGAGAGGGTCCACTATAATTTTCAGGGCCCTCAAACGATAGAGCATCCACGATGTCCGGGAATGACTGAGGGTGCTTCCCAGGACTGCCGCAATAACATCATCCACGTCGGATGCCTCGTCGATGATAAGCTGCTTATGAAAGGGGAGTACGTTAAAATCGGAAAGGAGGTCATAGATAAGGAGGTGGTGGTTGACTACCAGGATGTCCGCTGTATGGAGTTTCCGGTAATGCCGGTAGTAGAAACATTCGTCATAGAAGGGGCACAGCCTGCCGTTGCAGTCCTGTGAATCGCCGCAAACCTCGGACCAGAATCGCGGGACAAAGGGGAGTTCCCCCTTTTCGCCCTTCTTCGTCTTGGACATCCATGTTATAAAGCGCTCGTATGTCTTCCCCGTCCCCTCGTAATCGCGAAGCCTCTTCCGGCAGAGATAATTATTCTTCCCCTTCAGCAGATCATAGGAAAATTTCCGGGGCAGCACCTTCCGGAGAAAGACAAGATCCTTTTTTACAAGCTGATCCTGGAGGGCCAGCGAAGAGGTGGAAAGGATCGTCTTTTCTCCCGACATAATCGCAGGAATGAGGTAGGCAAAGGACTTTCCCACACCCGTGCCCGCCTCGATAAGAAGGCTTTTCTCCTCCGAGAGACAGCGAAAAACCTCCTCGGCCATTGCAATCTGCTGGGGGCGTTCCTCATAGTCGGGGAGGTTCTTTTTTAATAGAGTGAATATTTCCGATAGTGTCTTCAACGCCTTTTCGCCCTCTTACTCTTTATGAAATCGTGAACGTCGCCCATGCCGGTGATACATAATTATCTATCAATCGATAAAGATTTCTCCATATCGAGAGGGCTTTTCACGCCCAGCCTCTTTTTACCCCTTACATGCCTATGCATCATGGTTGTTTGAAGATGCCTGTGCCCAGGAAATATCAGTAAAAAGCGATTAGTACCACAGTATATAGACAAATAAGCGGAATAATCAAAATATTTATTGGTGACTCTACGAAAAAGTGCTATGAAAATCGAAGGGGAAACGCTTATATATCGCTTCTCAGATCAGACGACAGCGGATATCGCTGCCTTACCGGAAGGCCGGCGGTTAATACCTATTCCCCGACATGGGCTTCCCAGGACGGATATATCCTATGCCATGGCGATGGGAACATGTATACGATCGATGTGGATGCGGGGACGATAGGTAAAGCATCCTATAAGGACATCGTCGTGAATTATGGAGTTTCAAGCGCCACCTCCTTTACCTTCTCACCGGATAAAAAGTATCTGCTCTTCGATGCAGATGTCCCAAGCGAATCGATGGAGGGCCTCCATGAACCCGCCGGCGCCATCTTTATTCATACTCTTTCATCGGCCGGCACACGGAGAGTTACACCCCCAGGAATCTGCGGGTTCTATCCTTCCTGGTATTTCGACGGCAGAATAATCTTCAGCAGCTTTACAGAAAATGATATACTGCAAAGAGCGGGATTTTCGGGAATCGCCACGCGTATATATACTATTGATATCACCGGAAAGAATCTGGAAGCGCTGATCGAAAATGCGAGTGATCCCTCTATTTCAATGAAATAAATTGGAGAAAAATAAATGAAATTGTACTGGGTTACAACGGAAGACCATGATGAAGACTGGTTTATCGTTGCTTCATCTTCAGAAGAGGCATCGAGATATCATGAAGATATGGAAGGCTATGAACGGGGTGACGCAGGGGCAGAAGAAATACTGGATATTCCGGAAAACGTTCCTGCTGAAAAGGGTTGGCCTTCCGATGAACTTCTGCTTGCCCTCGGTACCACATTTCTACTCAATGATCAATCAAGAGTCGCTGAAATTGCAGGAAGAAGGTTCTGTGAGGGTCTGCTGGAAGCCGCTCTCAATGAAATTCGCGACGATGCATTCGAGAGACAGGGTGACGAGCGGCCCGATAAAACGAAGAAGCCCACCTTTCATTGACACAACATGAGCAGCTCAAACATAGCAAGATCGTTGATTTCCATTAAAATCAAATGAATTACCTCGCCGCAAGCAGCGGGGTATCAAAATGAGCGTTTTGTCGTTTCTATCGCATCAAGCTGCGGGGAATTAAACCCTACAGATTTCGCATCGCACTTAAAGTGATGAGACTAATCCCTGTAATCTGCGAAATCTGTGGATTAAAATACTTCAGCATTCTTTTCTTGCTGTTGGTCCCCGCTTTTGCTACTATCGACTACAGGGCTCATACAAAAGAGATTTCCCCTCCAATACCGGCAGGTCACAGACCACGTCACAATCATGCCGCCTCTATGCGGTAATTCCAAGAAGGCCGAACATTCCACTGCTTCAGTTTTCACTCCTCACGCTAACCGCTCAAAATAAGAGATCGGCGGGACTATGTCATTCTGCGACAGAGACACTGATTCCCTCGGTCACTGGTCGCATGCCCGCTGATAAGGGGTGATGAGATACCCGCCGCGAGCAACGTGGCATCATCAGAATCATTGAGCTGAACAGCAAGCGCATTCCCCGCAAATGCTTGCGGAGAGCTTCAATGCCCCAAGGGTGGAGGGATAATACATCCCTTCACAATGTAAACCATTAAAGAAAGGAGCTTGTTATGAAAAAGTTCATTATGAGTATTGGTGTTATTTCGGTCTCTGTCATAGTCGGATTTATTGTATTTGCTGAGATGCCGTCGCCCGATCCTGATGCATTGTGGAAATATATCACTCAGGAATCCCCTTATACACAATGGTCTTTTTGGCCCGATCATCAAGGCATGCAGCCGGGACGGGCGCCCCATGGTCCACTGCACAAGGTATTTGTCAATGACAGGGCCTTGAATTCGCCACAGCCACCTGTCCAGTATGGTTCCATTGCGGTAAAGGAAAATTATGGAACAGACAAGGAACTCAAGGCAATTACGGTCATGTACAAGGTCACCGGTTATAATCCCGATGCCGGCGATTGGTTTTGGGCCAAATACACACCCGACGGTAAGGCAGGTCCATCGGGAAAGCCCGCAGGATGTATCGGTTGTCATGGCACGCGCGCAGCCAATGACTTCATCCTTGTCCATGAATTCAAGTAGCAGAAAGGGTGATGCCGAAGGTCTCTCCGGCCTTCGGCATCATTTCCCCATGATCCCTATGTAACAACCATGTTTCTCATCCACCCCATATTTGACGAATCGGTAAAAAGTCATTTTCGACCGGATTTGAGCATTTCGGGAAACAGATGATAGCGGTGATTGACGTTAAGAAATCTAAGTATTTGAGTGCCTTAGCGCGAGTTTTAGATTTTCAGCCAAGCTCCGAAATCATCCCCGGAATGGTCATCAAACGAGAAAATTGACTTTTTACTGAGCTATCATATTTCAATCTGCCGCCATTTCATTGCACTTTGTGTTATGAAATTGTATAAAAAGGTGCTGTGGCTAATTCGGAGAGTTTGCATATGGTCAAAAAGATATTCTGGGAAGACCCCTATGTAAAGCGACTTGAGGCGGAAGTTACCGGCGTGAGGAGTTTGATACTGTTTTTATTCGGGGCGATGCGCGAAACACCGGGTTGCCCTCACAGGAATTCACCTTCGTCATCGTAATGGCCAGTTCCTTTGAATATTTCGCCGATGACGAGGGAAACAGAAAGATTATCTCTGAGGCCTTTCGCCTCTTGATGGCGGAGGGGAAGTTGCTCCTCGATCTTCCCAACAGGGGATTACGGAAGCATGACCAACCGCATGGTCGTCATTGCGAAGAAGGGCGATTAACTTTTAAACAGAGGGACAGCTATTCCTATGTTTTTCGGCTTGTCACGACAAGCCCCTCTGTGGTACAGATTGAGTCGGGGGCGGCACATACATAACGCATGAAGCATTGGTGATTGAAGCTCCCCCGAAAACATGATTGAGACGCGACTTGGAAGTTGTTATGAAAGCAGATTCTATCACGAATCTATTGCAAGCCAATACGACCCACCTTACAGCTACCTATAATTTAATTGAAGTGTACCTCGAAGCGACGGCGATTATTGAGGATAACACACTTCAGGAAAAGTTATTAAAGGAGTTGATAAAAAATTATATGGTGCTTCAGCATAAAGTCGACAGATTGCTAAAAAATACACTCCCCGCGGTGGTGGCGGAGGAGATAAAATACGCTGACCGGTTTTCACCCCGTGCATACGATTGCACAATACTCTTTTCCGATTTTGTCGGCTTCACTAAAATGGCGGAACGATTATCTAATACTGATTTGATTGATATTTTGAACAGATTGTTTTGTGCCTTCGATGACATCGTATCACAATTTAAGGGGACCAAGATCAAGACAGTGGGCGACGCCTACATGATCGCCTTCGGCGCCCCGACGCAATTGGACGATCATGCATATTATGCAATCCTTACTGCCCTGGAAATGCAAAAATATATAAATGAATTCAATAAGAACATTGAATATCCCTTTCAGATGAGAGTAGGGATCCACTCCGGTTCCGTTATTGCCGGTGTCGTCGGTAAGGAGAGATTGCAGTTCGATGTCTTTGGCGACAATGTGAATATTGCGTCGAGATTCGAATCGGCGGGGAAAGCGGGACAAGTCAACATATCGGAAGAGACATACAGACGGACAAAAAAATTTTTTGAGTTCATCAAAAGGGGCAAGGTTCCCCTGAAAAATAAAGATGACATGAACGCATATTTTGTGATTGGAACTGTATAACCACCTGTGAGCTTACTATGGAAAATTATGCAAATTACGCCGGTCCCATAAAAATTGGTGAGGGGATATACTGGGTAGGTACCTTTGATAGGGAATCTGAGATCTGTTGTCACCCCTACCTGATTGTCGATGAAGATGAAGTCGTTCTTATAGACGCAGGAAGCAGATCTGACTTTCCTACTGTCATGATGAAGATTATGCAGGTCGGTGTTAAACCCTCTCAAATAACAACACTAGTGTACCAGCACTACGATCCTGATTTGTGCGGTTCCATGCAAAATGTTCTCGGTCTCTGTGATAACCCCAACCTCAAAATTTTATCAGAGAAGAATAACATCCCCTTTATTTCCTTTTATCTTCATAAGAGTTCCTATAATCATCTGAAGACGATAAACGATATTAATTTCGAACTCCCATTGAAGAACCGTAAGATAAGATTCATTGCCACACCATATTCACATAGCCGTGGAAGCTTCGTCACCTATGACGAAGGATCAAAGATCTTATTCTCAAGCGATCTGTTCGGTAGTTTTCTCAATACAAACAAATTATTTCAGGAAATTGAAGAGGAGTGTTATGAATGCCTGAACTACGAAGTATGTCGGTATCAACATAAGACATGCCCCATCAATGAGATATTGATTTTTCATCGCACAGTGATGCCCTGCGGCAGTGCACTTTCATACGCCATGAGACAGATAGAAAAGTTGGACATCGAATGCATCGCCCCTCAGCATGGGGGTATATTTACCAAAAAGAAAGACATCGATTTCATGATACAAAAATTGGCTCACTTGGATAATGTCGGCATTGATGGAATCCTGGCAATACCCGACTGATTTCTCGCAGTTCAGATGTGGCGGTCAGAGCGGGATGACCCCTTCACAGTCCCCTCTCTCGTATATCACTCAGGAATTAGGGGCTTATCGCGAAATAGCACTATCCACAGCAAGAAGGATTTCCCGATGGATGAAAAATTTAGAGATTTTTTTATACGTCAGTGGCAAAAATATGTTCCCACGGCTGAACTGCCCGTCGCCTATTACTATTCAGAAAGGGTGACAGATGAAGACCTCGAAGATACAGAGAATGAGGACCGCTGTCTCATCGGCAACCTGAATCGTGTGAGATCGGGCCATACCTTTATCTACGACGCAAAAACCACGGGATGCCCGGGAGGAAAGCACTATACCGGCTATGCCCAGACATTGATGCCGAATATTGAATATTTCCTGTCCTGTGGGATACCGGGCAAAATGGAGGGTGAACGTTACAAAAAGTCGCCCGAACTGGTGAAGGAGTTCATGAAAAACCATCCCCCCTCAGAGGCGCCTGCGAAGTATCTTGTATTCAAACGGTGGGATAAATTATCGGGAGATGACAATCCTCTGGCCGTTATCTTCTTCGCCACGGCCGATGTGCTGTCAGGACTTTTTACACTGGCAAACTATGATGCCCGTGATCCTCATGCAGTCATTGCCCCCATGGGTTCGGGATGTTCTTCCATAATCAATTACCCATTGGTGGAGTCCCGTACTGAAAATCCCAGATGTATCCTGGGGATGTTCGACGTTTCCGCGCGGCCCTATGTCCCCGACAATACCCTTACCTTTACCATCCCCATGAAGCGGCTCGAGGAAATGGTTGCTAATATGGATGAAAGCTTCCTGATAACGAAGTCCTGGGAAATGGTTAAAAAGAGAATGGCGGAATAGGATCGTGATATGCCGCTTTCGAGAGAAGAGATTGAAATCATACTGAGGCGATGGAATTCGACTTGGGACAATCATGACCTGGAAGGGATCATGAAATTCTTTCATGACGATATATTATTTGAAAACTGGACGGGAGGACGAGCCCGCGGTAAAGAGACCCTCAGGAAGGCATGGTCGCCGTGGTTCGAAAATCATGGTGGCTTCCGCTTTATCGAAGAGGATACCTTTATTGATGAAGGGGAACAGAAGGTCCTTTACCGGTGGCTACTGGAATGGCCCTCCTTTGAAAGAGGCTATGAAGGAAAATGGGAAAAGCGCCGGGGCATCGATATCATGCACTTTCAGGACGGAAAAATCATACAAAAGCTCACCTATTCGAAGACGACCATTGAGATAGAAGGGAAAAGGTTGCCACTGAGGGTTTGAAAAAATCACGCTAATCTATTATAAGCGTCCTCAAGACGTAAACAACAGGAGAAACTATGAGTACAGCAAAAGATGGTGACACAGTAAGGGTTCATTTCAGTGGAACGCTTACAGATGGGACGATATTCGATTCATCGACGAAAGACAGACCCCTCGAATTCATGATAGGTGAGGGACATCTGCTCAGGGGATTTGAAGAGGGAGTAATAGGCCTGTCGGTAGGAGAGTCACGAACAATTCATATACCGGTGAAGGAGGGATATGGATTGCGAGATGAGGGGTTGGTGGCAAAGATACCGAGAGAACATCTGCCCGAAGGTATTGAACCGAAAGAGGGGAAAAAATTCAAGGCCCAGACATCGAAGGGTGAATTGATAATAAAAATTATAGCTGCCGACGAAAAAGAGATCACAATCGACGCCAATCATGACCTGGCAGGGCAGGACCTGACCTTTGAAATTGAGCTCACAGATATTGTTTCCCCTAAAAAATAGGAAAAAAGAAGGAAAATGATGAACTCAAAGATAGAAAACATATGCATTGTTGGTGTCGGCGGCACTGGAGGATATTTCGGAGGAATCATCGCCCGTGAAATATCACGACAGAAGGATTCCACGGGGAGTGTCTCTTTTATTGCCCGCGGCACCCATTTAGAGGAAATCAGGAAAGAGGGACTGATACTTAATACAGTGAAGGGAGACCGGCTGATTTGTAAACCCACACTGGCCACCGACGATATAGCACAAATCCCTCCCCCCGATCTGTGCCTTCTCTGCGTAAAAAGCTATGACCTGGATGATGTCTCGATCCGCCTGGAGAAGGTGGTCACGAAGGACACTATAATAATACCACTGCTTAACGGCGTCGATATCTATGAGAGAATCAGACAACATGTGAAGAAGGGGATTCTTTTGCCTGCCTGTATCTATATCGGAACCAGTATAGAAAAACCCGGTGTCGTAACACAGCAGGGGGGAACGGGAATCATACTCTGCGGCAATGACCCGGAGGTGAAGGATTTCAACCCCGAAGTCCTCCAGACCTTCTTCCACAGCATGGGGCTCACCTTCAAATGGAACGACAATCCCTTTCCCGACATATGGGAAAAATATGTCTTCATAGCGGGATTCGGACTGGTCACTGCCTATTCGGGAAAGACCATAGGCGGGGTTTTCGCGGACAACGAATTAAAAAACATGGCCCGTCAGATCATGGATGAAATAGTGTCTATCGCCACAAAGCGAGGAGTCACACTGCCCGATGACATAGTCACCCAATCCCTGGAAAAGGCAAATAACTTCCCCTACGAAACGAAGACATCCTATCAAAGGGATGTGGAGGCAAAGCGGGAGAGAAACGAAGGGGACCTCTTCGGAGAAACAATCATCACAATGGGAAATCAGTATGGCATAGCGACACCCGTCACCCAATCGGTTTATGCGAAAATAGGAAAATAAGGACAACAGCGCCTATTTATAAGGAATAGAATACTTTATATATCAGGAGATTAAACAACAAATAGGCGCTGTCCCTATTTTCTCTGACACTGATCAGGCAGAGATTACACATCAGCCACCGTATATGATTATGAAAATAATATGAGCCGGAAACTTGCAACAAGGACAAAGGCTAAAATCAATGTCTCGAAAAAAGCGGATGAAATCTTTTTGTGAATAAAATAGCCTGCAAAGCTTCCCACAATCATAAAGGGGATCATCCAAACTACAATAATCAACAGGTCCGGCGTCAATAAACCCATCTTCCAGTAAATCACATTCTTTATGCAGTTGGCAGAAAAGAATACCGCCACGATGGTACCCACAAAGACGGTCTTGGAAAGATTTAACGAAAGCATATAGATGGAATAAACAACCCCTCCCGTATGAACCATGAATGTAAATACACCCCCTACGAGACCTGCAGCAACTCCCATCCATTTCCCAGGAACATATCTCTTTTTTCCGCTGCTTTTCAGAAATCGGGAAAGATAGTTGCGAACCAGTTGATGGACGGCAAAAACACCGCAGATGAGACCCATAAGCTTTATAAATAGCCAGTCCGGCATGTGATTCACGATTACGGCGCCAAGGAAAAGCCCTGCTATGCTGCCCGAAATAAGGATCAAGAAAACCTTCTTGTCAATCTTTTTGCAGTAATGTATCATCGGCATCATATCCGATATGATCATGACCGGACCCCCAAGGGCAATTGCCACTTTTGGGGGGATAACAAGAAACAGTGCCGCAGAAAAAAACAAACCCGATCCCACACCGATACTGGTTTTGATAACACATGATAAAAGGATGACAAGAGCTATATATGCAAGCTGAAAAGATCCGAATTCAATACCCATAAATACTCATACTCGCTTCGTATGCAAAACAATAGTTGTTGTTCATTTTAACCTGCGAAAAGCCCCTGTAAGGGTGTGCCACACCAATCACTGGGTATGATACTGGAAAATAATTACTTGAGTCGCCCGACATCGGCTTCCTTATTCCCTCGGAAGAGGAAACCATAAGTGTCACTCCCGATCAGTCCGGGAATAACACTTATGGACATCTCCTTGGTGAATGAAACTGATTTTCGTGCCAGGGCACCCTTTCCCCAGATAACAGTACATAACCGTTACCCTTCAGAACTCTCCAACGCAACTGCCGAAGGACCCTGTGCAGCCCTGTAATTCAACCAGACAAAGGCTGCGAAGAATATCAACCCCACAATATCACTCGTTATCTCAGGCACAAGGGTACAGAACCCCGCTATCAGAAAGACTATTCGATGCCAACCGTCCACCTTACTAAAGCAGTAACCTTGCAATGCAAAGACCAGGGCCAGCGTGCCTACAACGGCCGTAATAAATGCCCAGATCACGAAACCGACTGACCCGATCATGAGAAGGGCCGCATTATATACAAAGATGTAGGGTACCAGGAATACTACTATACCCAGTTTTGACGCAATGATCCCAGTCCTCATCACCCCCCCTCCCGAAATTGCAGCTGCCGCATAGGCGGCCAGCGCAACAGGTGGCGTGATCGCACTCAACAGGGCCGAATAGAAGACGAACATATGTGCCACAATCGGTTGAACACCGAAGTGAATCAGCGTGGGAGCAGCAATCATGGCTGCTATGATATAGGCCGGCGCCGTGGGAACACCCATCCCGAGGATCAGACAGGAAATCATCACCATGACCAAAGCTATCGGTAAAACACCTCCCGAAAGCTCCGTTATTATCGTGACAAATTTAATTCCCAGACCGGTAACATCGAGCACACCCACCACGATTCCCGCACAGCCGCATGAAACGGCTATAACGATACTGTTTCTCGCACCCAAGACGAGCGTGCGGATGAAACTCCTCGGAGTCAGCCGGCTCTCCTTTCTGAACATTGCCACGATGACAAGGGTTACAATTGCTATGAAGGCCGCCCTGAAGGGTGTAAATCCCTTTATCAAGACAACGATCAGGAGAATAATAGGTATGGTAAAGTGGAAGCCCTTACTTAAGGTTGGAAGCAACCGGGGAACTTCCGCCTTCGTTAGTCCCCTCAATCCCTTCTTCAGGGCTTCGACATGGGTGGATGCAAATACCGCAACATAGTAAAGCAATGCAGGAAGAATGGCCGCCTTGCATACTTCCATATATGATACGCCGAGAATTTCCGCAATAATGAAGGCGGCTGCACCCATGATAGGGGGCATTAGCTGTCCGCCACAACTGGACGCCGCTTCAACAGCTCCGGCAAAATCTTTATCGTACCCCGCCTTCTTCATCAGGGGAATTGTAAAGGTCCCCGTTCCATACACGTTTGCCACGGAATGACCCGACACGGTGCCGAAAAGACTGCTGGCAACCACGGCAACCTTGGCTGGTCCTCCCGTGGCGCGACCCACAATGGACATACTGAAATCGATAATAAATTGCCCTCCCTTTGTCGTCTCGAGAAATGCCCCGAAGAGTACAAAGAGAAAGACAAAGGTGGCTGATACCCCCACCGGTACGCCAAAAATTGCCTGCGGCGTCAGAAACATGTGATCTATGAAGACCAGGGGCGGCGGTGATCGTATGGTGAAGGGATAGGGGAAATAGTTTCCAAAGAGGGCATAAACCATAAAAACGACGGCGATGATGGGCAGTGCCCATCCTACCACTCGTCGCGCAGACTCCAGGGTCAGCAAGATCAAAATTATGCCAAACACTATATCCGCCACGGTGATGGGGCCGTAATACCACTCCCTACCAACGATTCTGTCATGATGATAGAGCAGATATATTCCGATTATCATACAGACGGCAGCCAGAGGAATATCTAGCAAGGCATTTTTGTTTACTGACCATTTCTTATTGGTAGGATAGACAAGAAAAGCCAGTGTCATGAGAGTCATCAAGTGGATCGTTCTTTGCATGTAGGCCTCGACGACGCCAAATCCACCGGTGTAAAGATGGAACAGACTGAGGCAGACTCCCATGACAAGGATTACAGCCTTCACTATTTTGACAACGGGACTTTTCTCTTCAATATTTACAGTTTCCTCTGACACCACAACCTCCTAACAGATAATACTCTCGGTAAGATAAGAACTCGATTAGAATGCAGCATACTGACATTGCAACGAAACAGCTTCACCGGCATCAATTCATACGCGATGTTAAAGTTAACAAACAAAACGACCTTCTCACAGCACAGCATCGGATCAAGGGTCCACCGTGGAGTACACAGCCTCTCGATAACCAGGCAATGATTATTTTTCAACGGATAGCATCGCAATGAATGCCCTGAGAAAATAAAACCCCTGACGACTGATCGTAACAAATAAAAAAGAGGGTTGCCTCTCCTTCAGAGAGGCAACCACGTCTCATTGTCACTTAGGGCATTTCAATGCCTCTGCTCTTATAGAATTTGATCGCTGCCGGATGGAGGGGCAGTTTTAGACTTTTCGCCATGCCTGCTTCCGTAAAATTGGCCAGCGCCGAGTGATGTTTCGAGTATTGCTCGGCATTGTCGGCAAGGGCAGTCAGTATTGCAGTTACGACTTCATCGGAAATCTTGGCATTAACGACAACCTCACCCGAATCGGCGGGGCACACGGCATCTTCATCAATACCCGGATAGGTTTTACCGGGAATGGCGCCCGTACTGAAACCGAATTTTTCATGTAACATATTGAAATATTCATCATCCCACTTCAAGATCTTCATCGCCCTGGAATTCGTCAGATCCATGGCCCATCCGATCTTTTTGACTCCCACAGCCAGGATGCCGTCGGCATGACCATCCTTTACCAGGCTTACCGCATCACCCCAGGCAACGTGGCTCATATTTCCGCCCCATGCTTTGAGATCTTCCCAGGTGTAGCCTTTGGCCGCGAATATATTTCTCCACATAAGCTCAGTGGTGGTTCCCTTGTTGAGACAGGTAAACTTGAGACCGACTTTCTTAGCGAACATTTCGGCAACACTGTCCACGGGCACTTCCTTTCTTACAATGGCAAAGTAAAAAAGCTTGTCCTGTGTGCTGTAGAATGCCTTTACATTGGGCAGAGGCTTCTCAAAGGGTGACTTTTGAGCTGCTGCAAGGGAACACATGGCAACGGTGGTACTGGCAATATCCAGTTCACCCTTATCGGTTCTCGGAAGATTACCGACCCATCCACCGGGAACAACGGTTACGCCCATTCTTGTATACTGGTCCTTGACGACCTTTGACATACCCGTCATAACCATGTAGCCGATGCCGCCAACGGCACCACCACCGGCCTTAAGAACGGCCGAAATCTTCTTCGAGGGTCCCTCCGCCAGTGCCGCGGAAGAAAATACCAACGTAATGGCAAAAATAATCACACAAAACGACGACAAAAATATTACTCTTCTCTTCATATCCTGTTCCTTTCTTGTTTTCTCCAGCCATAACACCAGAGATGTGATGTGTTCACCATGAAATAATATTAGTTCAATATTATCCCCCTGTTAGATTATGTGCAACAAACCTTATATTACTTATAACTTTTATCTTACAACCAGTATTTTGTCAAATAAAAATACACCATCAAAAAGACACAATCTCATGAATTATAAGTGTTTAAGAACTACGATTAACATACCCTGAACAGTGCATCTCCGTCACGCTCGACCTTTTCGATGAGTGCAACTTCCCATGTCAAATAATCACGCATGGCCGTTTCAGGTGCATCGCTCTGTTCATAAGGTTTATACCAGATGTCGTCGACTCGGCAGAGCGGTCTGGGCATCCCCTCCTCCGTCGGCAGTCCGGCTCTTTCCCAGGAAGCAGTCCCCCCGTCGAGGACTTTCACTAGCATGTCGGGCCGGACATCTTTCATGTCGCCTGCGGCTAAGTGAGCCAAGATTCCATCTTCTGAGGTAAAGATCAACAAATTATACTCCGGCATTAGCCCCAGACCTTCCTCCAGCCTTGACCTGACGCACCACCAGGATGCGGGTATGTGCGACTTTATATGTTCCTTACTGCTTGCCAGATCGATCACCGCAATTTCCTTTCCAGAATCGAGAACATTTCTTAGCTCAGTGGAAGATATGACTTCCCCCCCCTCAACATCGGCAATATTCAATGGGAACGCACCCGTAACTTTCGATGCATCACCGATTCCGCCTTCCAGAACATACACATCTGTCCATCCCATCTGTATCAACCATGAAGCAGTCATGATGGCCTGAACCTCCGCGGTATCGACAAGAACAACACGCGCATTACGGACAGCCATATATTCATCGGTGGCCTGAACCAACTGACCTCCCGGGGCATTCCTCGAATATTCCAAGTGCCCCGATCCAAATTCCTCGGGCAATCGCACATCGAGGACATAGTGCGTTTGATCAGTCCCTTCACTTAACCACCTATCCAGTGTGTCACGACCTATCTTCTTTACACCAAAGCGATCGGCCACACGGTG
This sequence comes from uncultured Syntrophaceae bacterium, assembly GCA_964394725.1. GTDB lineage: Bacteria > Desulfobacterota > Syntrophia > Syntrophales > UBA2210 > JAFGPZ01. The sequence continues at coordinate 16,505 of CAYMYS010000006.1, read as the reverse complement.
TGCACATGCCTGAGCCTTTAGCAGACCCTCGGGAGAGGGTGCAGGGGGCCATCTTGCCATACCCCTTTCAAGCTCGAAACCGGACAGATGCCATCCCATGGTGCCGTCCTTCAGTGCTGCAACGGGATTCGGAATACAGGCATTTATCAATGACTGCGTGCCGATGATGCTCCGCGTACGGCCGGCACAGTTTACGACAACAAAAGTCTCGGGATCGGGAGCCAGATCATGAACCCGCAGGACCAGCTCCGCACCGGGAGTATCGATGCTCCCGGGGATATTCATAAGCTGATATTCTTCCCTGGGACGGGAGTCTAAAACAACGACCTTTTCACCACTGTCGATCTTCGCTCGTAACTCCTTCCCTGTTATCCGAGGAGTGTTGCAGATCTTTTCGACAATTTCTCCAAATGCCTTACTGGGCACATTTACACCGGAGAACAGCTCATATCCCGCTTCATCCCAGGCCCTGATACCATCATTCAGTATGGCAATGTTGCTGTATCCCAATTGTTTCAGACGTCGGGCTGCCCTTTCGGCAAGGTCATCGTCTGCTCCCCCATCTACAAGGACTATTCGTGTGGCACAACCTGGCACCATGTCGTTGATTCGTAGTTCCAGGCGGCTCAATGGGATAGAAGAGGCAAAGAGCTGGTGCTCCTTATAGAAAACACCCTGCTCACGCACATCAATGAGGGCAATTTCCTTTCCATCGCCTAACATCTCTTTCAGTTCTTTCGGATAAATGATCTCCACTTCACAACTCCTTCTTTCATTCGTTAATTCGTTTTGTGTATTGAGGAATCAGAAACACTGACGCAACACAGAGAAAAAATCATCTACACCGTCCTGGGAACCTCCATACAATTCGTCTCCGTTGCCCATGAAACGGCCAACGATATTGCAGGCAAAGGTATTTCAGATGCCGGCAATTTCAAACAGGCCCTCAGATACGCCGGCCGCATTCGATAATGTAAACCTTCAGATACATAGAGAGCCTGTAAGTTTCATCCGATCATTGTCAATATTAAAAAAGAACAAAACACTTAATTTATTTCACAGTAGGACAAAAGCTGACGGATTAGCGGGGTGGTTGCATGTCACCCCAGCTTATCTCCTCCACAACATATTGAGACAGTATCTCCCACCGAACAACGGGGAGACCGGCAGGAAGAATCAGGTTTTCTCCCTCCATCCGCAGTGATGGATCGAGAAACTGATCGATCCCCTTAAGAAAACCATTCATCTCACCGGCATGAACGGTCAAACCCGTTTTCTGGGCAACCTGTGCCTCATGAAAGCACCCAATGTCTGTGGCAACACCGTTGCCCAGAACAACCTTCAATCCGGCATTAAACGCTTTTTTGATCTGGGTCTCAAGGTAGCGAAAGCTACCACACTTCATGAGCTTAAATTTCACAACCCCTGCACAACCTGTCTCAATGGTTCGGTCAAGTTCCTCTTCTCCCGTAATCGCCTCGTCCAGCATGAGCGGTACGGGGCTGATTGTGACAAGCTGCGTCATTTCATCCCAGGCATCTGTACCCATCGGTTGTTCCAGCAATTCAATCCCCGCCGGGTCCAGGCCTTCAACAAACTGGACCGCCTGAGAATAACTATAGGCCTGATTGGCATCGAGTCTTATCTCTACCCCCGGCACGAGAAGGGTCTGCAGGTGACAGACCCGCTCCAGATCTTCCGTAACTGAGAATCCAACCTTGAACTTGAGGGTATGATATCCCTCCCTCAGGAGCCTTCGGGCATCAGATTCAATTTCTTCAAGCGTCTCACCCTGTACAACACCCAGGATGGGAACAATGGCGGATTCTTTCACAGAGGTTTCAATGGGATCTATAATGCTCTCCAATGCCGTAACCAGGGGAGTCGCGGCAAAGGACAACTTCTTTTCTTGAGAGACTACTCTATCGAGGGCCTCCTCCGGTTTTTTCCCCAGGAGTTCAGGTCCATGAAGATTTATGAATTTCCACGCATCTTCAAGATTCTGGGTAAAATATCCGGGCACGTCGGTTGCCTCTCCAAAGCCTGTGACATTCCCCGTTTCAACACGGACCATTACACTGTCAAAGTAGTCCAGTGTAATCAGCGAAAGATGATAGGGCCTTCGTAAGGGAAGACGTGTCTTGTATGCAGCTACTCCTTTTATGATGGATGACATAGGTTTCCTCAAATGTTTACACTTTGTTCGGCTTTTCTCTGTTCATAAACGCAACAATCTATGCCTTATTTGCAGTTCTTCTCTTCTTCCATAGCGCCATAACCAGGGGATACATGAGAAAGCAGAAGGCCACAGCGATCATGCTACCACTTATGGGACGCGTGAAGAATATGGTGAAATCATTCTGATAGCTGATCAACGAAGAGAGAAATTTATCCTCTGCAAGGGGTCCCAGCACCATCCCAAGCACCAGTGGGGCAACGGGATATTCATATTTTTTCATGAAATAACCGATAATGCCGAAAAAGAGCATTACCCACACGTCGTACATCACATTCCTCTTTGCAAAGGCACCCAGAAAACAGAAGAGGGTTATCCCCGATGCCAGAATGGCATAGGGAACCTTCAAAAACTGCGTAAATGCCCGTACTGCGAGAAAACCGAATATTATAATCAGCAGATTCGCGATAATCATACCGACAAAAATGCTGCCGATAAGCTCGGGGTTGGTCATAAAGACGAGGGGCCCCGGCTGTAAGCCCTTTATCATGAAGGCGCTGATCATAACGGCCGTCGCTCCCCCACCGGGGATTCCCAGTGTGAGGAGAGGAATCATGGCTCCACCCGTCGCCGCATTGTTTGCCGTTTCGGGAGCTGCCACACCCTCTATGACACCGGTACCAAATTTTTCGGGTTCATCGGATAGATTTCGGGCCATCCCATAGCTCACAAAAGAGGCGATAGTTGCTCCCGCTCCCGGCAGGAAACCGATAAAGGTACCGGTCACAAAAGAACGGAGGATTGTCCATTTCAAGGCAAGAAATTCCTTTATTGTAAGCAAATTGGTGCCCACCTGGCCGTCAATCTTTTTGGTTTCCTCGCGAGAGAGGGTCTCAAAACGAGAGAATATTTCACCGAGGGCGAAAACACCTATCATTACTATTATAAAGTCAATACCGGCCCTCAATTGCGGAAATCCCAGGTCGTAGCGAGGAACGCCCTGGATCGGGCTGACGCCGACGGAAGCCAGAAAAAGTCCGATAAAGAGTGCGATGACTCCATTCACCAGAGATTTTCCGGAAATCGAGCTAACGACACACAGCCCCATGAAAACAAGGGCAAAATATTCGGGCGAATCAAAGGAAAGGGCAACGGAAGCCAAGGGGGCACAGGCGACAGTCATCACCACTGCACTGAGGAACCCTCCGATGGCCGAACATTCGATTGCCGCGCCCAATGCCTTCGCCGCTTGTCCCTTTTGCGTCATGGGATAGCCGTCAAAAGCGGTGCACACCGATTCGGGCGCCCCCGGTGTATTGAGCAGTATCGAACTGATTGAGCCCCCGAAGACGCCTCCACAGTAAGTCGATGTAAGCAATAACATAGCTTGTATTATATCAAGGGGATAGGTAAAGGGAACAAGAAGAATGATAGCCATAAGACCCGAAATCCCCGGTATGGCGCCGAAGACAACGCCAATAAAAAGCCCAATGAAAATAAAGACAAAATAATTGGGGAGTGTAATAATCTGCACTCCCATTTCCATAACAGTCGCAAGCCAGTCCATTCGTTACTCCTTAAAATTTGATGAGCGAAAAAAGCCAGTTCGTAATATCGTAAAAGATCCATACACCCCGCGGCAGTGAAATATACATTACACCGACAAAGAGGAAGCTGGTAATAAGAGTCAGACCGACACTGACGGCGGCAAGAACCTTGATGCCTCGTATCCCTCCCAGGTAAGACAGTGCGACGACAAATAGTAGTGATGCTATGGGATATCCAACCAGCACAATGCCCAGAAAGTATCCAAAGGTTAAAAGAATAACAAAAATCAGTGCCTTGTAATCTGTTTTTGCATTCAACTGATTGTTTTCACTCATCTCTTTTCTTTTCCACAGATGGGTGACCATTTTGATCACCCCGCAAATCAACATTCCCACCAGAATAACCTTTGGCCAGAAAAAGGGACCAAGTGAATTCTCGTCCACTTTGATGGTGGTCGATGAGATAGAAAGTAAAAAACAGGCAATGATGATCAGAACCAGACAAAAGAAAAAATCACCATCGATCTTTCCACCCTTCATCGGATGTTTTCCCCTCATTATCATCTCCTATTGTAAGTATGGGCGGGTGAGGGGAACCCCCTTACCCGCCACTTTGTTAGTGTGGGAATTCTCCTATTCCCAGAGTTTCGTATAAGCCTCAAAATCATTTTCAATAAATGTCTTGAATTCTTCCGGCCCCATATAACTGTCAGGCGCGCAGTACATCTTCTTTAAAAACTTCTGATACGATGGAGAGTCATAGGCCTCCTTAATCGCCTTTGCCAGCACATCTACCTTCTCCTGCGGAACACCCTTATTTGTCAATATGCCGCGATACTGAGAAAGAAATATTTCAAGACCGAATTCTTTGATGGCCGGAACATCGGGCATCGAATCAACACGCTTCGGTAAGAAGACAACTATGGGCTTCATTTTCTTTGCCAGGATAAACTGGCTTACATCACCTGCCTGTTCATAGAGCAATTCATTATGTTTTCCGAGAACAGAGGCATAACGCTCGCCCGGTTTGGGATAGGGAACACTGATCATCTTTATGCCGTTTTGATGCAGATATTTTACAGTCAAATCGTCGGGACTTCCCGATCCAGTGATTGCAACCTTTAATTTGTCGGGATTCTTTTTCGTATAGGCAATAAGATCCTCAAATGTATTCATGGGGCTGTCATAGTGAAGAAAGAGAAAGGAGGGGGCAAACATCAAACGTGCGAGAGGAATGAATTCGTTAACATGAACAGCCAGTTTACCCTGAGAATCTGCTCCTACTGCATCGGCTGTAAAGACGCTGATGGTATATCCATCCTTACGCGCCGCCCGTACCTTTGCCAATCCCACACCCGATACAGCCCCGGGGATGTTAATAACTGGGAAGTTAATCTTCAATACCTTTTCAAGTGCAGGACCGATTGCGCGTCCCAACTGATCAGCGCCTCCTCCTGCTCCCCAGGGAACTACCAAATCTATGGGACGATCCGGATAACCGGCTGCCTGCACCTGTGCCCCAACACAAAGAATCAGGATTGCAGCGATACATACAAATTTTCGTTTCATAACATTACTCCTTTCTATTTCAATAGGTTCTTCGCAGAAACAGCTACGGCTATGACGCCCACCGTTTCCTTATCGGAGACAAGAGGCAGCGAATAATAATAAACGCTTATTGGGTCGCTGAGAGAAAGAGAACCTGCCCCGTACTTCATGGGCAGTGTAAAAACTGCTTCTTTCGTGAAATCCTGTTCGCCTATGTTCGAGGCCGCCGCGACAACTTTCCCGTCTTTATTCATTACAAAAGCGAAAAGCGCTTCGGTATTGCCTTTCAATGCTGCTCCCAGTTTCAAGCTGGCCGCACCGTTTGCATCGAGAGCGGAACCCGTCTCGGCAGCCATAACAACTGCCGGATCCTTGGAAAGACCTTTTATCACTTTGACGCCATAGTTACCGACAGGCCGAAGGCTCTGGCCAAATGCCGATGAAACTAAGAGGGTCAGCAAAGTAACAACCGCCAACCACCCGATAATTCCCTTATGCTTCATGACTTCCTCCTTGTTAATGAAAGGTGTTTTGTACGTTCGTTTTCTTTTAAATGGACAACACATACCGGGTTGACTTTGAACGGAAAGCCACTCCTTGCCAACCATCACAAATTATTGTAGCAACATCACCCCCTTTCTATTCCTCATATATAGTTCCTTAAAACATGAGACGTGATAAGAACCCAGTACACCACTCTGGATTGTATTCGTCCACATTGCTTCATTACCTCTCGTTATTGGCAGGCAATCTCATTTGTAACGTACACACTATTTAAAAACGAATCCGTCTTTCGACGGTCCTCGTTTGGTCGGGACACAACCCCAACAACGTAATACTCCCCGGCCTTATCGCGAGTTAAAAGGCATCCAACTGAAAGGAATCCGGGCGTTTGCATCATGCCGTCCGTCATCTTTATAGACAGGAACATGTTAGTTATAAGCCAACACAGGTGTTCACTCAAACAAACATTAACTGAACTGACTGATCTCCGAAACATCAAAGATTGCAGTCTCATAATCCATTTTTTTATTTTCCTTTACTTCTCTCTCCTTCAATTTTTCCCGGTGATATTCTTTTACCTCCCTGCTGAAGGGAAGATCGCCAAACTCCAGATACCTGACGGCCCTCTTGGCGTCCCTCACGGGGATTACGGCCCCTTTCGCATGCCTGTTGGGCGCCCAGGGAACATCTATCACACCCGCTTCAAATCCCCTCACTGCCCCTATGGCAATATCTCCATCACCCAGTTCCAGTGTCTTGTCGAGAATCGAGCAGGCCTCCATGCGTATGATTTCCATCTCCTGCCTCACGTTATCATCGACGGGCAGTCTCCGGTCGCCTATCATCTGTATCGCCATCTTCGTGGCACGGAGCCCCCCGGCATTTGCCTCTTTCGTCGGGATACCTTCGAATTCTTCAGTCGTCTTCGTTATGACCTGCGTTGCTCCCGCAAGGGCCGCAATGATGCCCCCCATGGCAATTACAGAAGAGGCCTTTGCCTCATCGGGAGGGAAGGCCTGCATCCACTCATGCGTGGCTATGGAAATAAACATATCTTCATAACCGCACCGTTTCAAATACTCATGGCATACATCTTCCATAACCCACAGACCCGCCACATCCTGGACAATATCGAGATTCTGTGTCAGGCCGACACTGTAATGCCTCAGGCCCTGACCTGCCGCGAGTATAGCTTCCATGACGCCGATCGCTATACCCACTCCCGGAGGAATAAGCGTACCAGTCAAAAATCCCGGCTGCTCCCGATGGAGCATGACACCCTGTTCCGCATAATATGACGTCAGACGATCCAGATATTGATAGTTCCTGATACCCTCTGCTATAGGAACATCCTTTATGTAGGAAACTGTATAGGAAATCCCTCCACCCAGAAAGGCGGAGCAGCCGGCGGCTATGGCCATTTCCGCAGTCAACTGCGGGAAAGGGGTTCCTGACAGGAGAATGATGGGAAGATCAACGGCCTCCACAACTTTCCTCACCTCTTTTATGCCATGATTGATAATGGGGAGTCCGTTCAGCATCGATCTGCCCGCCTCGCGGCTCGCCTCTATCCCCACCTGAGCCTGATCGAGCTTCATATTTCTCGTGTATGTATCTGTTGTTGTGGGCAGAAGATCGGCACCCCCTTCATCCTGAAGGCATTTCAACAGTTTGATGTGATCATCGATCAGTGCCACGCCACCCCTGGGCTGAATCAAGGTTTTCCCTTCCGACTTTGCCTTCCTGATTACGTTGACATAATTTTTCTCCGGTGGGAGGCTTCTGTGGAAGGCGACGGCTTCATCGAGATGGATATCCTTGCCCGTGGGCCACAACGACAGAACCTTCTTTCTCTCTCTATAGAATTCTTCGTCACTCCATCTCTCGTTCTTAACTTCCATATTGCTATAACCCCTTATAATCTTTTTAGATACTTCTTAGCCACCCTGAGTGCCTTGTCTGCGTCTACCTCGGACATAAGACCGATGGCGTAGAGTAGATACTGTTCATCCAGGTAAAATTCAGGACTTTGAGGTTTCAGAGAAAATGGGTTTGCCTCCGAATAGACTGTTTCCCCTAATATCCTTTCAGGGCATCCGTTGAATATCAGTGGTCCGCCCGTACCGATCACTGTCTTTGTTCCCCTCAGATCCTTTCCATACTGCACCAATATGGGGCCTTCAGGTCCATAGGTTGTCTCTACAGTCCCGGCGTGTCTTTCCATGGCCAATCGCGCCGCATTGCGCGCCAGTTCCGTATCGAGGCTCTCTTCCGATTCTGATTCAGGCAGCTTTTCGGGGAAGAGGGGAAACTGGCTTATGGCCTTATGAAGATCAAAGTCCAGACCCGCAAGTTGTGCCTCAATACGTTCTTCCCCGGCGGCTCGAAGAATGGATGCGGCATTGTGACGCAATCCCAGATCACCCTCGACAGTCCTCTTTACAAAAGGCTCGGGGAGTCCCTTCTGCATGACTCCGGGCTCGATGGCATCCCCCTTGGCTACAGAATGGATGTCAGTAGTGGCCCCTCCGATATCGACCACTACAAGTTCACCCAGGCCCTTCTCGGTAGCTGTGCCCTCGGAAATCAACCGCGCCGCCGCCAGTACCGCTGTAGGGGTCGGCATCAATATACCATCGATAAACTGTTCGGCATTCTTTAATCCCTTGGCATCGATAATCCTGTTGATAAAGACCTCTCTGATAATGGATCGCACTTCATCAACATTGAGCACCCCTATTTCGGGCATTACATTATCAGCGATTATATAATCCTTGCCGCCGGCGTCAAGGATCGTCTGTATCTCATCGGCGGCACTTTTATTACCTGCAACTATAACAGGAACACTTAATCCGGATTGGCCGAGCATGACGGCGTTATGCAGAATCGTTGCCCTGTCGCCGCCATCGGTACCTCCCGCCAGGAGGACAATGTCGGGCGCCGTGGCCTCAAGTTCATAGAGTTCCCTTTTGGTCAACTGATATGAATAGACACCCACCACCTTGGCCCCCGCACCGAGAGCGGCCCTCTTTGCCGCTTCGGCCGTAAGTTCCGGAACGAGGCCGATGGTTACCATTTTCAGACCGCCGGCAGCGCTGCTGCAGGCGAGCTTATAACGATATCGAAAATTACTTCCCTGTTGTTTGCTGATTTCATCGAGAACGGCATTGAGTCCCACCGTAATGTCGGTATCTACGGTAGAGGGACTCTGCGTCCTCGCAATAACGCGTTCACTTGCGAAATCTATCAGTACGAGCTTTGTGAAGGTACTGCCGAAATCGATAAAGAGGCCCTGATTGGATATCTTACTCATTGTCTTTCATTCCCAGATCTTCCTTCAGGTCTTCCATGACACCTTTGGGAGACGTATCTGGAGGATATACCCTATTAAAACCCATCTTCAGGAATCGTGCTTCCACATCCTGCCACACCTGTCTTCCCACAACGAGACGACCGCCGCCTACAAGATGGATGTCACCCTTTCCGGCCTCAACGCACTTTTCCCTGAAGCCCTTGCAGTCCAGCTCGGCATGACCACAGAGTGATCCGACGAGAATAGCATCTGCGTTTGTCTCTATAGCCGCCTTAATAAACTCTTCCTGTGTAACAAATATGCCAAGATTTACTACGTTAAACCCTTCCTTCCGCAACGAATATTCCATGATTTTGTTCCCAACGACATGGGCATCCACTCCCAGTACTCCCAAGACAATGGTCTTTTGCTCCATCGACGGTCCTCCAATAGTGCCTAATTTTCAATTTCTGATCCCCCTCTGAAAAAAGGGGGGGTTATCCTATGGTTTGAGGGTTATATAATACATATGAATAATTGTAACCATAGTTCTGAAAAAGAGTCAAGTTATTATATGCCGCGCATTCAAGAAAAGTCACTTTCGGGCAGTCCTTGCAGCGACTGCCCGAAAACCCTTTTCTTGTTTCAGCCTTTAGTCCCTTTCAGCGCTTCCTCTTTCGTAAGAATCTTCATGCCGTCCTTTTTCAGATCGAGGGACAATATATAATCTGCCAGGACATTAAGCTCCTCCTCCGTATTTTCATACTTGGGCATGATATTCCAAGTACTCACCGACTGAGGGTCCTTCACCGATGCTATGAGCCACTCCCTGGTCCTGTCCTTGGCTATGACATTGGAGAGATCGGGGCCGTATCCCATTCGTCCGCCCTGTCCCAGGACATTGTGACAGTATGAACAACCCTTTTCCACCCAAGTCTGCGTTCCTTTTATCTCCGTCTGGGTCAATTGCCTGGCCGGTACGACAACGACACGACCGTAGGGATGTGAATCGGCCATACCCATAATATTCGTAAAGACAACGCCCACAATGATCGCAATCCCAAAGGCTATCGCTATGGGACGGTCGACGGGGCTGTGATTCTTCATCCTGTTGAAGAAGGGGAGCAGGAATAAAATGAGCATACCGCCAACGGGAATGCCAAGTGTCCCAATAAATTCAAGGTTTCCCGGGAAAAAGGTGAGCATCTTATAGAGCCACATGAAATACCAGTCGGGCCGGGGAATATAGTTGGGATCGGGCGTCATGGCCGGTTGCTCCAGTGGAGGATCGACAAAGATGCTCATGAGAATTATGACAGCAAAGACGATGACAAAGGCGATGGTTCCCTTATAGACTTGATCGGGATAGAAACGGGCCGTTTTCTCTTCCTGTGACTCACCAGATGTCCAGTGCCCCGCAATATCGTGAACGCGCACCATATAGATATGAATGACGATACCAATGGCGAGCAGTGCAGGCAATATCAGCATATGTACCGCATAAAACCTGGTGAGTGTCAGAGCCGTTACCTCGGCCCCACCACGCAACAGTCGCACTATAAATTCACCAATAAAGGGTACGTCTTTCGCGACAGTCGTCCCCACTACCGTGGCCCAGTATGCCTTCTGATCCCAGGGAAGCAGATATCCCGTAAAACCGAAGCCCAGCGTAACAATGAAGAGAAATACCCCTATTACCCAAGTAAACTCACGGGGCGCTTTATAGGCACCATAAAAGAAAGTAGTAACCAGATGAACGACAACCAGTATAATCATGGCACCCGCTCCCCAGTGATGAATTCCCCTGAGGAGTCGTCCCATGAAGACATCATCCATAATATAATTAATGGACTGATAGGCATACTCCGGTGAAGGATTGTAGTACATGGCCAGTACCATGCCCGTCAGGGCCTCTACTACAAAGAGAATGGCAAGAACACTACCCAGTGTAAGGGACCAGTCCAGATTTCCCAGCAGGGGCTTCTCCAAAAAGGGTTTCAGATACTTATCCCAGCCTGCTCGATCGCGCATATATGATCTAAATCGTGACATCTTAAGCCTCCCTCACAAGTATGTTTCCGTTCTTCACCTTTGTCAGGTAGCGATCCATTGCGCGTGGCGGAGGACCCGCCTTTACACGTCCATCAGGATAGAACTGGCCTCCATGACAATCACAGAGAAATAGCTTTTTTCTATCATCCCAGTGCAATACACAGGCAAGATGTGTGCAACGGCTGTTAAAGACGGTTACATCATCTGAGCCGGATTCGCGGGATACAAAGACGGGCTTGGTAACGGTACTTTCATAGATGCCGTCCTTGACCTTGTAACTGATGGGAACTGTTTTAACGACACCCTCGGGGAATTCGTCTACCTTGCCCACTTTTACCCATTTTCCCTGACGTTTCCGCATAGCAGGCACGAGAGCAGTCACGGACATAATACCCCCTATGACCACGGCGATGACACCACCAATGGCAAGGGTCATCCTGGACATGAAATTGCGCCGCGAAACCTCCGGTGTCACCACCGCTGCAGGAATTTCCGGGGCCGCCTCTTTGATCTTGTCTTCAATATCAACCACATCAACCTTTTTGAAGGGCTGCTTGGCAGCCAGCAATTGAATGTACTTCAATGAACGTGTGGGACTGATGTTCTTGGGACATACTTCCGTACAGTTCAATTCCGAACGACAGTTATAACAGCCAGCCAGAACCTGAGCCATACGCTCTTCGTTGAGTCCGTCTCGACTGTCCAGCAACAACGTAAATGCCCTGTTCAGGGCCGCCGGTCCCGGATAATCCTCATACCAGTTCGCCATGGTGCAGGCCGAAACACAGCATCCACAGCTGATACATTCGGTATATTTTTCGATCAACCGGCGTTCCTTTGAATCGGGTCGTATAATGGCCGGTTCCGTCAACTTCTCTACAGGCTCAAAAAATCCCAGTGCCTTGTCCATGCTCTTGAAGAAGGGATCCATATCGACAACAAGATCTCTGATTATGGGGAAATGATTCAACGGTCGAATCGTAATCTCGCCCCCCTGCAGGTTACTCACCGTCGTCTGACAGGCAAGACCCTCCTTCCCGTCTATGACCATACCGCATGAACCGCACATGCTTATCCTGCAGGAATAGCGAAAGGCAAGCGTCGGATCTTGCTCCGTCTGAATACGCAACAGGACGTCCAGTATGGTCGTAATACTTTCATCCTCTATCTCCAGCTCAAAGCGATCAAAGTGCCCGTCACCTCCGACTGCCGGGTCATAGCGAAACACCTTGACAACTCTTGTGCTCTTCTGTGTTTTATCCGTCATGTGATGTTCCCACTCCTCTCAGTAAATACCTATCCACACAATAATGAACATGATAGCTCCAACTGCCACTAGTCCTCCCAAAAGTGCCTTCTGATATTTGGCGTGTACAATACCGAAATCCATAAGGATAATTCTCAGACCAAGGACCATGTGAAAGGTCACCGTAATAAGCAATAGAAACTGTATCAGGGGTCTGTAGGGCAGTGTAAGGTGTATACCCAGAAATACTATAATGGTAAGTGCCGATATCCGCTGCCAGAGCCATGCCCACATCCCGATCTGCGTGTTCCGCCACCTGTTTGGATCTAGTTCTCCTCGTCTTAAAGGATTGCGATACTGAATATTTTCATTCTGTTCCATGTCATTCCTCCGAAAATACCTCTATAGAAATATGAATATTATTTTTTCAGATCCGATGGTTTCATATGGTTCAATTCCACCGGTTTTTTCTCAAATACTGGCTTACCGTCTTCACCTTTGATTGCAAAGATATTGAAGAGACCATAATCATCGTTTTGCTTGGGATAGTCGAGACGGTAGTGGGCACCCCTGGTCTCTTCCCGCAATATGGCCGATCCGCTTACGACAGCGGAAACCTGGATCATGTTTCGGAGAGATATCCAGTCGTTCCAGGCCATATTGTAGGCCCTACCACCTGTGACACCGATTTCCATGAACTTCTGACGAAGTTCTTCTAAACCCTCAATACCATCTTTCAGCATTTCAGCGTTGCGGGCCACACCAACCTTCGTCCAGTTCAACTCACGCAATTCATGCCTCAGATCATAGACCGAAAATCCATTTTTCTTGCTGAAGGGCTCCATAAATGTGGCGATGAACCCGTCGACCTGCTCCTGGCGTGACTCGGGTATACCCCTGTCGGCTTTGAGGTATCTCACCATGGCCTTACCGGCCAGTCTCCCGTAGACACAGGAGTCGGCAATGCCGTTTCCGCCGAGACGGTTTGCGCCGTGGACACCGCCCGAATCCTCACCGGCACAGAAGAGACGTTCCAACGAGGTCTTGCATTCCAAATCGATAACGGCACCACCCATCATATAGTGTGCCGACGGCGAAACAGGTACCGGCTTGCGTGCCAGGTCATACCCGAAGAGGGCACAGCGTTCACACATGCCGGGAAAGTTCTTCTCTACAAAATCGGCGCCCAGATGAGACGCCACGATGTTGACACCGCCGTGATCGCATCCCCGACCTTCCATCATCTCTATAAAGGATGACCGGCTCATAACGTCTCTCGTCGTTCGCTCCATGAGTTCGGGATCATATTTGGTCATGAAGCGCTCACCGTCACAATTGAGCATGTAGGCTCCCGCACCTCTCAGCCCCTCTTCAAGGAGCGCACCGGCAACTACGCTACCCGGTATGATAAGTCCCGTGGGATGGAACTGCACCATCTCCATGTCTTTCACCCGGACCCCTGCCCGGTACATCATTCCCAGACCGTCCTGGGTCTTGGGCGGACCGGGGGCGAAAAACCGGTAGCTTGTCGTACCTCCACCGGAACCATCGAATGTAACAGCGGCCTCAACGACCTTAAAAACGCCGCGCCGTACGTCCAGTATGAGTGCGCCTACAACCTCTTTACCCGATGAATCCGTGAGTAGCTCCAGCACCCGGTGTTCCTCCATAAGGGTAATATTCCGTTTGCTTATCTGCTCCGTCGTGCGGCTGATTATCTCGATGCCCGTCAGGTCACCCTTGTGAACGGTACGATCGAAAGTCTGGCCGGCAAAGGGTTTCTGATGGACTGTTCCATTGGGATTCCGGTCAAAAAAGCACCCGTAAATGGTTTCCATCTCCTTGATCGTGGGGGTCGCCTGCTCTACAAACTGTACAGCCAGGTCCTGGTTGTTGATAAACTTTCCCCCCTTCAGGGTATCCATGAGATGCTTTTCATGGGAATCTTCGTCGTTGAGAACGACGTTGAATCCTCCCTGAACCATCCGACTGCATCCCCCTTTTCCCCTGACATCCTTGGTAACGATTATGATCTTCAAGTCCGGGTTGGCATCATAGGCATTCAGGGCCGCCAGGCTCGCTGCGCCACCCATCCCTATTATCAGTATGTCTCCTCGTATCTTCTCCATTACTTTGATTTCCTTTTCACAAAGTATTCAGTCGTTAATGTATCAAATATGACGACTTCGGAAAAAGTCCAATCTTGGCTTTTTCCCAGTGTATCAAATATATTGCACAAAAAAGTGAAAGAACCCTCTTTCACATTATAATCAGTCCATTACCCCTTCTGTAAAGGATTGTATATCCTATGTATTGCGCTGAACAGCTGTCATCTTATCCCTCCCCGCAACGCGGGGAGGGATAATTGAAAATTTACTGAACGCCCAGTTTCTTGTAAATCTCCGGCATCCGTTTCCTTCCCTCGGCCCGCACATCATCATAAAGGTGATTCCCATGAGAATCCATGGCGACGGTCAGAGGCCCGAAGTCCTTCACTTCAAACTCATAGAGTGCTTCCGGATGGAGATGTTCCCAGTGAACATGCTTTACCCGGACTATCTGCTGCGTCTCCAGAGAGGCGGCACCGCCTACGATTGCAAGATAAACCGCACCAAACCTCTGCATCGCATCCAGACTTTGCTGATAGAGCCCGCTCTTTCCGATGATCGCCCTGACACCGTATTTTTCCATCAGTCCCGGAGAGAATCTGTCCATACGGGTACTGGTCGTCGTCCCCACACAAATGGCTTCCCAGGTATCGCCCACCTTTTTCAGGCTCGGGGCGGTATGTATGCAGGGCATGCCTTCGAGGCTCACTGGAGGTTCATGGCCCTGGTCGAATATGTACATCTGCGTAAGATCTCTGATCCCAAACAACGTTCCATCAAAGTGGACAATATCTCCCACCCGAAGTTTCCTCATTTCCTCTTCCGAAAAGGGTGTATTGAGGTGATAATTTGCCATTCTATTGTACCTCCCTTCCTTAGTATCCGTACTCGGTCCGACCATCGGGGTAAATCTTCACCCTCGATCGTCGGGCCGGCCAGCACTGCGTATTAACTGCTACGGGATTCTGGGTTATATGTGTGTATCCCATCTCGATATGAACGGCCAGTGTCGATATGTCACCACCCAGCCCCATAGGACCCGACCCCGTTGCGTTAATCGCTTCTTCGAGGGCCACTTCCATTGCCGCCAGTTCCGGATCTTCATTCTTCTGACCCACGGGTCGTGCAATCGCCTCTTTTGCCAGACGAGTTACCAGATCGGCAGTACCCCCTATACCCACACCGATCACTCCCGGAGGGCAGGGATTTCCTCCCGAGGCAAAGACGGTATCAAGAACGAATTTCTTGAGTGCATTGACACCTTCACCGGGGGTAAACATCTTCATGGCGCTCATGTTTTCAGAACCAGAACCCTTTGGAATCATAAGGATATCGAGGCAGTCGGAATCCCTTACAAAATCAAAATAGGTAACGGGAAGACGGAGACCAACGGATGTCTGTGGGTTCTTTCTCGTTAAGGGATGTGTGGAACTTGAACGGAAGGGAAATTCCTGCGTCGCCCGCTTGGCGCCTTCATAGAGCCTGTCCTGCAGCTCCGCACCGTCCCAGAAAAATTTTGATCCGATCTTGACCATGTAAATGGGCAGTCCCGTATCCTGACAAATAAGTGTCTTCTTTGTGTCTGCAATCTCAACGGCCTTGAACATAGCATTGAATATCTCTTTTGCCGTGGGATTTGTCTCTTTCTCGGCCGCACGTTTCAGAGCCTCGCGAGCATCAGGCGGAAGATCACACAGCGCGCGAATATAAAGCTCTTTCGCCGCCTCTTCAACAATCTTATAATCGAAATTAGCCATCAAAACACCTCCTTCTAAACAAGCCCATCGACACTCTTTATGCGGTGTCGATTGGGTTTGTTCCATGTTTCATTATTATCCAGCACAGGGCCTGGACTACTATTTCCAGTCTTTGTTGGCTTCCCATGCCTTCTTCAGTGTGTCTCCCCTAAGACCGCATCGCAGTGCCTCAAGGGCAAGAATGTCCTCGGGCGGAATATTGCCCAGGTTTACGTTGGGGCCGTACATCAGGATCAAATGCTGCTGCTGATTCTTGATGGGGGCTTCCCATTCAA